>CALKLC010000119.1 GCA_937991975.1 uncultured Spirochaetales bacterium
GGTAATAATCCCATCCTTCACCCGAATGGCCACCAGCATCTGATCCCCGCACTTGATGTTCCCCACTGTGCCGACCCCGTCTGCTGGGAAAGAGGCTTCATCCTCCAGCACATTCCTGGGGTTCATGAAGTGATCTTTTACAATGTCCGAATAAAGCCAGTTCATTATCAGGCACTCCTTCCCAGGGATACAGCAGAAGGGGAATAGGCGGAAGACATTCCCCGCAGCCGCTTGATGATGGGGGGAAGTTTTTCCAGAACGTAGTTCACATCTTCAACACTGTTTTCTCTGCCCAGGCTGAACCGGATCGAACCGTGTGCCAGTTCAGGGCCGACACCTGTGGCCAATAATACATGACTCGGTTCGAGGGAACCCGATGCGCAGGCTGATCCGGTGGATACCTCGATTCCCTCCATATCAAGGTACAGGAGAATCGACTCCCCTTCCACTCCCTTGAAGGATACGTTCAATGTCCCGGGCAGGATATCAGTGGGATGCCCGTTTATATGAATATCCGGAATCCTCTCTTCAATTCCTTTTCTCAGCATGTCCCGTAGGCGCTGGATCCGTGCAACTTCCTCTTTCATTTCACGGGATGTCACCTCGATCGCTTTCCCCAACCCTATGATCCCCAGGGTGTTGTATGTTCCTGCCCGTCGGCCCTCCTCCTGGTGTCCCCCATGGATAAAGGTACAGTAGGGAGCCCCTCTCCGCACATAGAGAATCCCAACCCCCTTGGGGCCGTACAGTTTATGGGCGGAAAAGCTCAGGTAATCGATCCCAAGATCATGCACAGAGATGGATAGCTTTCCCACCGCTTGCACAGCATCAGTATGGAACAGGGCTCCCTGCTCTTTAGCCATGCGGGCTAAGGTTTTTATATCCTGGATAGTGCCGATCTCGTTATTGGCCATCATGATAGAGACCAGAGCAGGGTTCTTTTCTAATACCTTTCGATAAGCATCCATATCCACTTTGCCCGTAGGATCTACGGGCAGGTACTCTACGGAAATACCCTTGTTTTCCATATACTGTGCCACATTCAGTACGCTGGGGTGCTCGATCTGGGTTGTGACCAGTCCTATCCTACCCATGGAAAAACATCTGCAGGTAGTCGACCCACAATCGATCATCTGCAATACCGTGTTGTTCGACTCCGAACCACCGCCGGTAAATACGATTTCCTCCGGATATGCCCCTAAGAAATCCGCCACGATCTTTCGGGCTTTCTCGATCTCTGCATGGGCTTGCCTTCCAAACGCGTGCATACTGGAGGCATTCCCATAAATATCGAAGGAATCCACCAAAGCCTTTTTCACCTCCGGGTGAAGAGGGGTGGTAGCGTTATAGTCCATGTATACGATCCGTTCAGGCATACGTTTCTCCTCTGTTTTCCATCTTCGAAAAACATACTATATTTCTCCTGGAAGGAAAAGACAAATGCTGAAAACCAACTACCACACCCACTACTCCATCTGTGACGGGAATGGGGAAGCGGAAGACTACGTGCAGGCTGCTCTACAGAAAGGGTTCACGGCACTGGGGTTCTCATCCCATGCGCCAGTTCCCTTCGAGAACCCCACAAATATGAAAAAGGAGGATCTTCCCACATACCTTAAGACCATACAGGATTTAAAGACCCGATATAGAGATAAGATCGAGATATACTTAGGGTTAGAGATCGATCATATACATGAACATCCCCTTCCCCAGAAAGAGCTGGCAGCCCTCGCGGAGCTGGACTATTGTATCGGTTCTTTCCACTGCATGTGGAGCCCGTTGCGAAAAGAGTATCGGGAGATCGACAGTACCCCGGAGATTTTCCGGGCAATCCTGGAAGAAGACTTCGCGGGTAACATCCGGGAGTTCGTGGAGCGGTACTACCTGTACATGGCAGAGCTTCTGGAAACTTTCCACCCTCCCATTTTGGGGCACTTCGATCTCATTAAAAAGAACAATCCGGACAACCTGTATTTCAAACAGTCCGAACCCTGGTATCAGAAGGCGGTTCGGGGAGTTTTTCCCACTATCCGCAAACAGGAGCCCATCGTGGAAGTGAACACAGGGGGGATTGCCCGGGGCAAGACCAGGGAAGTGTATCCAAGTCCCTGGATCCTGTACGAGCTTCGAAAAGAGGATGTGCCGGTTATGATCAACTCTGATGCACATACCCCTGAACTGCTGGATGCCTACATAGAAGAAGCGGCCTATATTCTGCGGGATGCGGGATACAGAAAAACATGGATCCTAAGGCCCTCGGGTTGGGTAGCCCAACCCCTCGACTGAGAGGCGGTGATGGAAATGGGTACGGAGTGGATCTTGATCATCCTATTGCTTATCTTAAGCGGTTTTTTTTCCGCCTCAGAAACTGCCTTCACTTCCCTGTCTTTACTTCAGATTCAGCGGCTCAAGCGGGAACACCCAAGGGCAGGACTCCTTCTTGAACAGTTGAAAGCCCACCCTGACAACTACCTCACCACAATTCTTATCGGGAATAACCTGGTGAACATCGCCACCTCTGCCCTCGTAACCGAGTATACCCTCCATGCGTTTGGGGACCGAATGTTAGGGGTCTCCACGGGGATCTTGACCCTGGTGGTACTTGTGTTTGGAGAAGTTGCCCCGAAACGCCTGGCTATTGCCCACAACGAGGGAATCTGTGTGGGAAGCGTTTGGTTGATCCATGGATTGTCCATCCTCCTGAAACCCCTGATCTATTTCATCGGTGCAGCGAGCTTCCTCATCGCCCGCTTGACCGGTCCGGCCAGGGGACAGGCGTTGACGCTGGAGGGGCTATTCCACGTGGTGGATCTGGCAAAGGATACCGGTATTCTGGATACGGAAAAGACCCGGATGATGAAAAGTATCCTCCGGTTCTCTGAGATTCCTGTTCGGGCCATCATGACCCACCGT
The DNA here is from genome assembly GCA_937991975.1 of uncultured Spirochaetales bacterium. GTDB lineage: Bacteria > Spirochaetota > Spirochaetia > DTKZ01 > DTKZ01 > DTKZ01. Next base: position 2,914 of record CALKLC010000119.1, read on the forward strand.
ACCGAAGTATTCAGCCTACCAGCGGAGATGGCCCTATCGGAAGCCCTCCCCCTTATCCTGAAAGAAGGGTACTCCCGAGTCCCTCTGTACCGTCATGAACCTGAACATATTGTGGGAATCCTCCTTACCAAGGAGGCAGTCAGCCAATACTTGCAAAAGAAGAAAGAAGTATCCCTCTCCTTTTTAATGAGGCCCGCCGTGTTCGTCTCTGTCCATACCAACCTATACAAACTGTTGAGTCTCCTCCGGGAAAAGGATACGAATCTGGCGATTGTTTTGGATGAATACGGTGGACTTGCCGGAGTAGTGAGTTACGAGGATGTTATGGAAGAGATCGTGGGGGAGATGTACGATGAGGATGAAGAACGGAAGGAGGAACCGATTCAGAAACTGCCGGATGGAACCGTCCGGATTCTGGGGAATACACTCCTCTACACCCTGAACGATACCCTCAATCTGGAGATTCCCCTGAGCAGGGAAACACAGACAGTGGCAGGTCTCATCACAGAATTGTTGGGGAACATCCCGCAGGAAGGGGAACGGATTCCCACTCCCTGGGGAGAGTTTCGGGTAGAATCCATTCGAAGGAAACGGGTGCGGTCTGTGCTATTCATCCCTAATCTAAGAGAACCTTAACCTCAAGCGAACAAATACATTTTAATTACTATACTATTTTACTCACCTATTATATATTTAATACAGTACAAAACTTTTGCTTGTCGATATAGCCAGGGAATGGATCGTCATAGACGATTAGTTATAGTTAGGAGGACTACATGTTTCACGATAATTCTAGAAAGGTCATACGTTACTTCGGTTTGACGCTTTCACTACTTCTATTTACTTCGATTTTTTTGGACGCGGGGACATTTAGAATCGATATCCGGGAAAGCTCACATGAATTGAGACCTGGTTTGTTTACAACTGTCTGGGCCTATAACGGCATTGTACCTGGTGTACCTATCATTGTTTCCCCAGGCGAGCGGGTAGTGGTTCACGTTACCAATAACCTTAGCGTCCCAACCAATATTCACTGGCACGGGCTCGAAGTTCCGAATGATCAGGATGGTCCGGCCATTATAATTAAACCAGGTGCATCTTTTACCTATGAGTTTACCGTCACAGAACCTGGAACATACTGGTATCACAGCCACATGCCTCCAGTGCTCGATCAGATGGACATGGGTTTGTACGGAGCCTTCATTGTTAAAGATCCGGCTGATGAAAGGTACTCAAAAGATCATACTTTTATTTTGGACGACTGGTTACTTGGCGCTAATGGGGAACGGTTACCTGGAACAATTAGCGGCATGATGGAACGAATTGGAAACGTGATGACCGTAAATGGGAAGACAGGTAGTTCTATCGAGCCTCTTATATTCAAGCAGGGAGAACTCCATAAATTGCGTTTCATCAATGCATCGACAGCAGCAGTGCATAAACTGAGCATTACGGGGCACCAGTTCAGGGTAACTCATACAGACGGCCATTCCCTTGCTGAACCATATATGACTAATACCATTACAATTCATCCTGGCGAGCGAATAGATGCCGAGGTATCTGCAACATCATCTACTGAAAAATCCTGGGAAATCGCAAGTGAAAATTCTAGACTAAGAATCAGTATTCCTATCCTTTACACCGCAGAACGAGTAGATACTGTCACATCTCCCTTTCGTGCTCCAAAATCCAGAGCATTCCCAAACATCTTTGATACATCTCCGAACCAGACCCTCATCCTTAACTCTAGTATGGGGTTGCCCAATAGCGACGGCAGGAACATGGGTCATGGTACAATGGGAGGGATGATGGGTAGGGGGATGGGAATGGTCTGGACTATCAATGGGAAGGCCTTTCCGCACATAGACCCCATTAAAGTGAAGGTGGGTGAGGTAGTAAAGATCCGCATCAAAAACAACGACACTTCCATGATGCATCCAATGGATCATCCTATTCACATACATGGAACTCATTTCCAGGTTGTTTCGATAAATGGTGAAAAACCTGAACAGGAGATCTGGAAGGACACTATCAATGTGCCTGCCGGTAAGTATGTGGATATCGCTTTTGTCATGAAAAATCCTGGAGACTGGATGCTCCATTGCCACATAATCGATCACGAGGATAATGGTATGATGACGATCATCAAGGCTCGATAGGGACGGTGCGATTCTACTTGATCCTTTTCTGGATTCCACACCTCGTAATACTTTCAATTCTCCTTGCAGATTATCCATTTTCATGGTAATAACTTAGATAGGAGGAACCTCATGAAAAAAATCATTGTTCTAGTTGTGGCCTTTTCCTTAAGCTTAACCTTTGCCTTTGCGGGAGGACAGAAAGAATCAGAAAAGGTGAACCTGATCATTGCAACCGGCGGTACTGCAGGCACCTACTATCCTTTCGGAGGGGCCATGGCGCAGATCTGGAACACCCACATCAAAGGGATGAATGTGACTGCCCAGTCTACCGGAGCCTCGAAGGAGAACATTCGTCTTGTCGGTAAGGGAGAAGCGGAACTCGCCATCGTGCAAAACGACGTGATGGACTATGCTTACAAGGGGATAGAACTCTTCAACGGGGAAAAGATCGAGACCTTTACCACTGTAGCAACCCTCTATCCGGAGATCGTGCAGATCGTGGTGAATCCCGATAGCGGAATCAATTCTGTGGCGGATATGAAGGGTAAGAGCATTTCCGTCGGGGACGCAGGTAGCGGGGTTGAGGCCAACGCGAAACAGGTACTGGAAGCTTACGGACTCACCTTCAACGATTTACAGGCGAAACGGCTTTCCTTCCGGGAATCCGCATCCGCCTTCAAAGACAAGCAGATTGATGGATTCTTCGTAACCGCGGGGATCCCGAATCCAGCGATCCAGGAAATCGCAACTCTTGGCAAGGTAAAACTCCTTTCGATTGACCCAGCGGCAAAACAAAAATTGACGGATAAATACAAGTTCTATACCCCTTTCACCATCAAGAAGGAAACCTACAGTGGCATGACTCAAGACGCGGAAACCCTGGCTGTAAAAGCTACCCTTATCGTGAGTAAGAAGCTGAAAGACGATACGGTTTATAACCTGACCAAGGTCCTGTTCGAACAGCAGCCAGCCCTTGCTCAGGCTCACGCAAAGGGGAAAGAACTATCCCTTCAAGAAGCAGTAAAAGGGGTCTCGGTCCCCTTCCATCCGGGTGCGGAAAAGTACTACAAAGAGAAAGGTGTACTGAAATAGAAAGCCGAACTCTTCCCTTGCGTCTCCCGGGGAACCTCTGGTTCCCCGGTGTTGTTTTCGTTCTTCTATCCCTCGCTTTCTTCTTTCCCTTTATTCCTTCCATCGTCATAGAAACGAAGGAGGGGAAGGTTCTATACTCCTCCCCCTGGAAACGAGAAGGGAGTTTTGAACTGACTTACCTCCATTCGGTGAATAGAAGTCCCATCACCGATCTATTTACCGTGAAGGAGGGGAAGCTCGTTCTTATAGGCAGTCAATACCACTCCTTCGGTGCAGGTGTAGCTGCCCTGCCAGAAGAAGCGGGAGGACACCTGCAGGTAGGGCCAGAGTATCTAGAATATAGAGGGATCGAACGGGAAATCCCAGTACTGGGGGTATTCGTTCCCCGCGAGGCAAATACTACTTTCCGGTATAGGAAGGATACGGTTCCATTGAACACCTTAGCTTCCCCGGGGACACTTTTACGGATTCGCTTCACGTACCAGTCATTTGCCGCTCGATTCTTCCTTTAGATAAGGAGCACGTATGTCCGATGTAAAGACACAGGCACAAATCGATGTAGAGGAGATACTATCAAAGGTAGACAAGGAGTCCTCTTTCCGAAAGCTTACAGGAAGCCACCATCGGTTGGTAGCCATTGTAGCCATTTGTTTTTCCCTCTTTCAGCTCTATACAGCATCCTTTGGCCTTCTGCCCGCTCAGATGCAACGGGCCATACACCTATTGTTCGTTCTTTTCCTTGCCTATTTGCTCTATCCCCTTCGAAAAGGCATGAGAGCCTCCAGAGTCCCCTGGTATGACGGTCTTCTCGCTTTGAGTGCAGCTTTCTCTGCCGGCTACATTGCCTATAACTATACTGGTCTAATGGACAGGGCGGGCGCTTTCACTTCCTTCGATATCCTTGTGGGAGCCATTGGGATCCTTGCCGTTCTGGAAGCCTGCCGCAGGGTTGTGGGTCTGCCGATCCTTATCATCGCCTGCAGTTTCATTGCCTACGCCTTTCTTGGTCCCTACATGCCCGGGTTTCTCAACCACCGCGGGTACTCTTTCCGTAGAATTGTGGGTCACCTGTTCTACACTACCGAAGGGATTCTGGGTCTTCCTCTGGGAGTAAGCTCTACATTCATCTTTCTGTTCATTCTCTTCGGTGCTTTTCTGGATAAAACAGGAATCGGGAAATTTTTCATCGATGTGGCCAATGCGATAGCAGGATTTTCAGCCGGTGGGCCGGCAAAGGTAGCGGTGATCTCTTCGGCCATGATGGGGACGATCTCAGGGAGTTCGGTTTCCAATACCGTGGGTACCGGAAGCTTTACCATTCCTCTGATGAAAAAGCTAGGGTACAAGCCGGAATTTGCCGGTGCCGTTGAGGCGGCTGCTTCCACAGGCGGACAATTGATGCCCCCCATCATGGGAGCCGCCGCTTTTCTCATGGCAGAAACCCTCGGAATTCCCTACCTGGAAGTAGCCAAGGCCGCGGTAGTTCCCGCGATCCTTTACTTCTCGGGAATCTTCATCATGGTGCACCTGGAAGCAAAGAAACTAGGGCTAAGGGGGATTCCTCGAAACCAGCTCCCCCGGATCGGCCGGGTCATGAAGGAACAGGGGCATCTGATCCTTCCCCTACTGGCGATCCTCTATTTCCTCATCGAGGGTGCCACTCCCATGAAAGCGGCCCTCTATGGGATCATCACCTCTGTTCTGGCAGGGATGCTCCGAAAGAGTACCCGAATGAGTCCGAAGGATTTTATCGATGCGCTGGAGACTGCAGGCCGTTCGATCCTGGGAGTTGCCATTGCCTGTGCCACCGCGGGGATCATCATAGGTATTGTAACCCTCACAGGCCTTGGCCTCAAGATGGCTTCAGGCTTGATCGCTCTCGCAGGAGGTTTGAAGATTCCCACCCTGATCTTTACCATGCTGGCATCCCTCGTGCTGGGGATGGGGGTACCAACTACCGCGAATTACCTTATCACCTCTACCATTACAGCTCCTGCGGTTGTTCAATTGGGAGTCCCCATGCTGGCTGCCCACCTCTTTGCCTTCTATTTTGGAATCATCGCGGATATCACTCCACCGGTTGCCCTGGCAGCCTACGCGGGTTCTGCTATTGCCCGCAGCAATCCTTTCAAAACGGGGCTCACTGCCAGCCGGATTGCCATCGCTGCCTTCATTATTCCCTATATCTTTGCCCTGAACCCTGTAATGGTGTTGATAGGGGCTACTCCCCTAAAAGTTCTCCAGATTCTCGTCACCTCCCTCGTCGGAATGCTGGGAATCGGAGCCGCCATGGAAGGGTACTTCCTGGGGGTAACAAAACCATGGGAACGGCTCCTCTATCTGGCCGGTGGTCTCCTCCTCATCGATCCCGCATGGACCACCGATGTGATGGGTATATTCCTTATTGGTTTTGCCCTTCTGCTACAGTTCCTTCGGAGGAGAACTTCTCCTGGATAAATCGAGATTGTATGAATCGCGGTGTTACCATGTTCAATAGGATCGGAAGAAGGGCCAGAGCAGCAAAGGACGAGGTAAGCATCGTCAATGCCACCAGGCTTCCAATGTACCGAATGCTCGTGAAGTTGAAAATAATTCATCTTTCCCTTTCAAGCAGTGGAGTGGTATACTTTCTTCATCAACTACTACGGTTAGGGAGGTGCACATGGCCGATGTAAAGAATACAAAGGTACTACCCGCAAGGGAACGACTCAAAGGTACGCTTCCCAAGATTGGAATCCGTCCTACCATTGACGGGCGATTGGGGGGAATACGGGAATCCCTCGAAAACCAAACAATGGAGATGGCAAGAGCGGCAGCGAAACTCCTTAGTAACAACCTCCGGCACCCTAACGGAATGCCAGTGGAGTGTGTGATTGCCGATACAACGATTGGAGGGGTGGCAGAGGCAGCAGCCTGTGCTGACAAATTCGCCCGGGAAGGCGTAGGGGTTTCTCTGACAGTCACCCCTTGCTGGTGCTACGGCTCTGAAACGATGGATATGGACCCCCTCATTCCCAAAGCCGTGTGGGGGTTCAACGGCACCGAACGTCCAGGAGCCGTATACCTTGCAGCGGTGCTGGCTGCCCACAACCAGAAAGGGTTGCCTGCCTTTGGCATCTACGGGCGAAACGTGCAGGATGCAGGGGACAAATCCATCCCTCCAGATGTGGAAGAAAAACTCCTTCGATTCGCCCGCGCGGGATTGGCTGTAGCCTACATGAGGGGTAAATCCTACCTCAGCATGGGGTCTGTCTCCATGGGTATTGCAGGCTCTATTGTACAGGAGGACTTTTTCCAGAGCTACCTCGGAATGCGGAACGAGTATGTGGACATGAGCGAGTTCATCCGACGGATCGAACGTGGCATCTACGATGCCGAGGAATACCAGCGAGCCCTCGAATGGACGAGGAAGAACTGCAAGGAAGGACCAGACCTGAACAAGCCTGAAAAGCGTCATTCCCGATCCCAGCTGGATAAAGATTGGGAGTTCGTGGTAAAGATGACCCTCATCGCGCGGGACCTTATGATCGGGAATCCTCGATTGTTGGAGCTCGGCTGGGGGGAAGAGGCTCTTGGACATAACGCCCTGGCAGGAGGATTCCAGGGGCAACGGCAATGGACAGATCATTTTCCCAATGGTGACTTTACCGAAACGATCCTGAACTCCTCCTTTGATTGGAACGGAATTCGACAGCCTTTTATTTTCGCCACGGAGAATGATAGCCTCAACGGTGTTGCTATGCTCTTCGGACACCTCCTAACGGGCACTGCACAGATCTTCTCCGATGTACGTACTTTCTGGAGTCCAGAGGCAGTGAAACGGGTTACCGGCAAAACGTTGACCGGAATTGCTGAGCATGGCTTGATCCACCTGATAAACTCGGGTTCTACTTGCTTGGATGGAACAGGTAAGCAGCGAAAAGATGGGAAACCCGCCATGAAGCCCTACTGGGAGATCACTCCCGATGAAGTGGCAGCTTGTCTGGATGCCACTCTATTCCCACCTGCGAACCTCGACTACTTCCGGGGAGGCGGATTTTCCACCGATTTCAAGACAGAGGGGGGAATGCCGGTTACCATGTCCCGGGTCAACATTGTGAAAGGGCTGGGGCCGGTATTGCAGATCGCGGAGGGATGGACAGTGGACCTGGAGGATCCGGTGCATGATATCCTGGATAAACGAACAGACCCCACCTGGCCTACCACCTGGTTTGCCCCCCGGCTCACAGGACACGGTAAGTTCAAGGACGTGTATACCGTGATGGCCAACTGGGGTGCCAACCACGGAGCCATCAGTTATGGTCACATCGGAGCGGATCTCATTACCCTGGCATCCATGCTACGGATCCCGGTGTGTCTCCATAACGTTCCAGAGGAAGCGATCTATCGACCCAGTGCGTGGAACGCCTTTGGGATGGATCCGGAAGGTGCGGATTACCGCGCCTGTGCTACTTACGGGCCCCTCTATGGATAGCTGATCTTCTAAAAAAAGGTGCCGGGCAGATACTTCGTAAAGGGAGAATACATGTATCCGATATCCGAATGGATTGGAAAAATTTCCTACTTCCTCTTTATGGGGATCCTGTTACTCAACATTGCGCAAAAGAGATCGGGGAACAGAGGTATTCGGAAACGTACAGCTACCCTATATCTCGGAATCGCTACACTGATCCTCTACCTAGGGGCAGGGGTAATCCTCAACGCCCCCCGCCTCTTTCGGATCACTCTTACCGACCTGTGGATCCTCCCTTTCCTGGGAGCACTTTTCGGAGTCGTGTATCTGTACCGGGAGAAGACATTCCCCTTTCACAGACGATGTGTGAAGTGCAGAGCCCCTCTCACGCTGCATCAGATCGTTATGGAGGATTCCAACCTCTGTTCCCGCTGTGAGGAGGAATCCTCTCCTTAATTATTCTCTGTGTTTTTCGAATGGATTTTGTTCCGAAAGAAGTCGAATACAATGAGAAACACCCCGCAGAGTATCAGAATGATAGGCCAGAATTGTGCAAGGATCCTTTTCAAACTCACACGAATGAAGCCCAGACTGAACAACAAGAATACCCCCGCTAAGAGAATGATGGAAACTGCAGGGATCAGGTATCGAACACGATGGGTGCCCTTTCGCTGCAGCCCAAAGATCAGGAGGGCCACACCGGCAAAGAGCATGAAGAAAGGCCACAAATTCTGAAAGTAGTAATTACCCATGAGCTCAGCATTGAGGAGGAGTAAAAAAGCACCTGCCTGGGCAGCGAAAATCCCATAGAAGACTAAGCCCTCTGCCCCTCCCAAAATATAGACCCGGTAGAGAAGATACAGTCCCAACACCAGAAGGAGAATAGGCCAGAAGGGAAGAATACCGGTAAGTTTCCCTGAAGTGTGAAGCAACAGAGCCCCTCCCGCCACAACGAAAAGAGCTCCCAACACCAGACTCTTTCTAGGGATCCGTTTCCCGTG
>CALKLC010000120.1 GCA_937991975.1 uncultured Spirochaetales bacterium
GATACAGTGCCGTTCGCTCGGATTGGAAATAAGGGCCGTAGGGGCCTCCCACACGGGGCCCTTCGTCCCACTGGATACCCAGCCAATCGAAGGTATCGTAGATATCCTGCAAGGCTCGGGGATCGTACCGTTCACGGTCCGTATCCTCTATCCTCAAGACGAAAACGCCACTGGATGATCGGGCAAAAAAGTAGTTGAATAGGGCAGTCCTAACTCCCCCTATGTGCTGCAACCCTGTGGGTGAGGGTGCATAGCGAACTCGAACGCTCATGAAAAGTCCTTTTGTGCAGGAAATGTTTTGCGCATTATAAACTAATGACGGAGTCGGTTCAAGAGATAGAGAAAAACCATCGAGAAGAGGTATACAATCAGATAGGTAAGGTTCAACCCTATTACGGGAAGAAGGAGAGCAAGGAAAAGGTAGAATAGTAAGAGATTCATTACACTGTAGGCAAATCCTGTAATGATCCCCGGATACACTTTTGGCCCTTCCTCTACATGGAGAAAGACCAGCACTTGAAACAGAATCACAGGGAAAGCGGTCAATATCCCTGACCATGCAGGGCCAATGATACGGGCGATTCCTGTAATCGTCGCAATGGTGAAGGCAGTGATGAGCCCTCGTAGAAGAATAAGCCTAAGACTAGTCCCGGTTTTAGGAGGCTTGATCGAGGGAGGTACGAGCCATCGAACCAACCCCAGGTTCAAAAAGATCATCCCACTGGTAACCAAAAGGGCTACCCCCAGCCGTAAGGGAAGGAGCCGTAATACGAGAGATACAACCCCATACATGAATATAGCTCCGCTCGATGACCGGAAAGCAGAGATAATCCGTATCGGATGCGGGAAGAATCGATCGACAAGATAGTAGGAAAGAGAGAAAACAAGGGATGAGCTCAATCCTAAAATCCCCCAGGGAATCGCTTGCAGTAGAAAGGGGATCCCCTGCTCATAAGCTAAAAAATAAGTGGACAATCCAGCCCCTAGAGGCAACCCCATCAATATACCTCCAACCGCAGGACGGACTTTCCGGGAGATCTCTGTCAAGAGAATAACCAGTACTAATGTGATGAGAATCTTTACGAAAAACATACATTTAGAAGATAAAAGAGGATAGTAAAACTGCCCCCGGACGAAAAATATGCCGAAGACGGGACTTGAACCCGTACAGCCGGTTAGGGCCGGGGGATTTTAAGTCCCCTGTGTCTACCAATTCCACCACTTCGGCCTCCCATGCATAGTACAATCTGAGTTTTTTTGCGTCAAGCGGATCTATATTCTCCGAGGGATACGGATTTCCACCCGCGTTCCCCTTTTGATTCGGCTTTGCACCTGAATCGTACCCTCATGGGCCTCGATGATATTCTTTACGATCACCAGTCCTAGCCCTGTGCCTCCCTTACTGAAAGAGTAGAAAGGCACGAAGAGGTGGGAAAGCATTTCTTTCGTCATACCCTGTCCAGTATCCTCTACGATGAACTGTACATGGGCATCATTGGTAACTGCATGGATCCGTAACGCCCCCCCCTGGGGCATCGCTTTGCGGGAGTTGTCGGTAAGGTTCAAGAATACCCTTAGCATCCGTTCTTCATCCATCAGAACTGGGTCCTGCACCTTGTTCTGAATTTCCAGCTCAATTCCAGCGCTTTCCAAACCTGAGGCTATGTAGGATTTCAGTTTTTCGAAGAATTGATGAAGGCTCACAATGGAGAGATTCAACCGGATTTCGCCTCGACTATAATCCAGCAGTTCTCCAACGAGGAGATTCAATCGTTCAGTTTCTTTCAGTATGCTCGTGGTGTATTTTTTTACCTTGTCTGTATTTTCTGCGTTGAGGAGGATCATCTCTCCATAACTTCGGATCACGGAAACGGGATTGCGGATATCGTGAAGTACCATGGAAGAGAACTTCCCCAGGCTGGTCAGTCTTTCGTTCTTTAAAAGCTCTTCCTGGGCCAGCCGTAGTTCCTCATTGGCCTGCTGCAGTTCCAGGTTCCGCTGCCTGAGTCCTCCGACAAAGTACTCATTGCTCTTCCGAATCATCGCAGAGAGGGACTTTAGTATGGAAATGGCAATCCGTCCATTTTTCTCTAGAATTGCATGAAAATCATCAAGGAAAATCCGCAATACTTCGAGGTCTGTCCTGGCTACCACTGTAGCACTTCGGGGCAACTCATCCACCAGGGCCATCTCTCCAAACAGATGACCATCCGTATGCACGGCCAATAAATCAGGCTGGGTATCAAAGTAGTCTTTCCAGACTTCTGCAGACCCATGAATGATGATGAAGAAATAGTCTGCTTTATCTCCCTCTTGAAATACGATATCTCCCTGAGAGTAGTGTTTTCGTTCGCACACGAGGGATAGGGCATCTATCTCTTCATCCCTCAAATCTCGAAAGAAGTATACACTTCTTAGAAGGTCCCTTACTTCTGGATCCACTTTTTTTTCCATTCTTCCTGCACCCCTGTCCAGGGGGAATAAAAAACCCCGCTACCCTTTAGCAGCGAGGTTATGGCAACAGGTTTAGACTCTTTCCTCTAATCCCTCTCGAAAATCTCACCATGCATCCAGCATATCGTCTGGATCACGGTTTTCTTCTGCGAAAAGATCCGTTACAGCCCGTAAATCATCAAGGTAGATATAGTAATTCCCATACGTTTCCCTCATATCGCATTCGACGGCAAATCCGAGAAATTTAATGCCTGTCTGGGTGCTATAATGGGGATTCCGCTGTTCTATGGTGGGAGGTATTGCCACTACGAGTTGTTTCCAACCAGAGAAGTTCAGTTTACCCATGGTAAGTTCGAAGGGCCTACCCGAGAAATCCTCCAGGAGAACCTTCAATGTATGGTTGTAGTTTCGTCCAGCTACCCATACAGAAATAGTTTTCACGATTCCCGCGATCCCTAAGGGTCTGGAAGGTTTAATGGTAATGGTCGCAGCTCCTCGACGGAAAAACTCTGTCTTTACCCCCAGCACGTATTTATCTTCCTCTTTGATACCTATCTGCTGTTCATCGGGGATTGGTTTTTTTGCCGCTGGAGCACCTTCCAGCCTCCGGGCTGAAATGATTCCCTGGTCACTCGAGAAGGCCACTCTCCAGAACCCCGCATCCTCGAACTTGGAAAGGGAAATCTCTTTCAACTTCTGCTGGGCCGTGTCAACTCCGATATTCTGGGCAACTGGCTGTCCTGGCCCCGGAGTGGTGCCTGCCCGTTCGGTTTGAGCAACGAGGGTGGGTACCGCCAGAATAACGATCAAACAAAGGATACTTAGTTTCTTCATGGTATGACTCCTATTTTTTCCCTTGTGCTTCGGACCAGAGTTTCTGTACTTGCTCTGGATTGGCAAGTACATCTCCATCAAAGGGGGTTTCGAACATGTCGCTGAAAATCTTTACCTGATCTAAATACACGAAGAAATCATCCACCCTTTCATGTGGCTTGGTCCAAAGAACGAACTTCACCAGCTGGAGACCTTTGTACCGGGGAGCGTAGCTCACTGCCTGGGGAATATAATTGGGAATGTTGACCCAGATATTCTTCCAACCCGTATGTTTGATATCGCCAAAGTTCAATACATGGGTAATTCCTCTATAGTCCATCAGATGTACTTCCAGATAATAATCCAGGTTGGAACCCCACACCCAGAGATCCATGTTCTTTACCCGGCCGGGGAGAGGAATTAGACGGGGGATTAGCTTTCCATCCGACCCCTTCTGCCCGGGAATGATTTCGATGAAGTTGTACCCCTTCCGATCGAACTTTCCGTGAATCCCCAGCACCTTCAGTTCCTTTCCCTCTGGAGGACGCCGATGGAGAGCTTCAGGCCATGCCTTTACAAAGGCCATCTTGGGATACACATCCTCTCCTGCATCGGTTTTTATGATAGAGGAAAATTTGCTTCCCAGGATGAACCAGGGGCTGGCATCGGGATTATCAAAGTCCTCCACAATGACCGACTGCAGATTGGTGGTAACCTCATCGGAAACGACAAAAGAAACAGCAAAAGGAAACAATAAAAGGCAAATAAGGAGCCTACCAGTTCTGTTCATGTCCTAACTCCTTTAGTAAAACTAGCTTAGTTTAAGCTATTAAGGATTATATTTCTTACATCTTCCTTTGTCAAATAGAATCACGGAGGGAATATACTGTATGGAAAGCGGGATGGCATGGAACTGCCTGTAGTGAGAACCTGTGACAAAGCCCCTGCGTAATCTTTTCGCAGGCTCACGATAAAGGGATACTCCTTGATTCTAGGGAATCGCTCAATATTCTGCCCTATAATCCCCATATTTCTTCGGGTTCCGGGCCCTGATAGAAGTTCCAAAACGATAGATCCCGCTTTTCCTGCCCAGACCACTAATAGATCCACAGGTTCTGCCAATTCCTTTCGAAGATTCTTTCGTATAGTTTCCTCTGAATCGTACTTAGGAATAAGAACTGTTCGTACTCCAGGGGAAGGTTCTCCGAATCCCAGTTCCCGAAAGAGAGAAAGATCCTCCTCACTCAGTATCAATAATTTTTGATCCTTTGGGATGGTCGAGGATCTGTACTGCTCCCAGCGCTTGAGAGCCTCTTTCAGGGCAGGCGCAGGGTCGAACGTGATTCCCCGCACATTGGGATGAAGGAAAAATCCTTCGGGGGCATCCATACAGAGAAAGGTTACACCTGGGAAACGAATCTCCAACGCTTCCAGTTCCAGTGCAACATAGGGGCTAACCACTACATACGAGTAGGTGTCTTCTGTCAACAGTTCTTCCAATGCCAGCCGATCCTTTTCACGAAACGCATAGGGAACCGTCTTGATACGATACCCGGATTCTCGTTCCGTGACAGCCAGTTGGCGGAGAAACTCGTCCCCCAGAATCGGAGAGGTGAGAGAATCCAGCACCCAGAGCACCTTTGGAGCCGAACAGGATAGAAGAACCATGCAAAGAAGCACCCCCCCTACCCAACGGATGCACCGGTAGATCTTGCGCTGATACAGACTACCCGGCCACTCTATGGTACGTCTCAATCCCGTAGGGTCCCTCCATTTACCATCATGCTCTCTCCCGTGATGAATTTCGCTCGGGGGCTGGCTAGATAGGAAGCGGCAAAGGCAACATCCTCTGGGTCTCCCAATCTCTTCAGGATGCTGTTATCGATGAACTTCTGATTCTCCTCTTTAGACACCGCAGTTGCCATGGGAGTGACGATCCTTCCTGGGCAGATCGCGTTGGCCGTGATGTTGTCCATTCCAACTTGCTGGGCAAGATTACGGGTAAAGGCAAGGACCCCTCCCTTGGAGGCGGCGTAATGGCAGGCGGCTACCGTTCCACCATGCTTTCCTGCTTCTGAGCTGATATTGATGATGCGGCCGTACTTCTGTCTGCGCATTCCAGGAAGTACGGCTTTGCAAAAATAGAACATAGCCCGCAGGTTCACCGCCATCACCAGATCCCACTCCTCTGATGAGATTTCCTCTATCTTGTGTAGCGGATGGATCCCCGCGTTGTTCACCAGAATCTGAATACTACCAAAAGTATGCTCCACCTCTGCCACAAAAGCGTTCACTTCTCCTTCTTTTGCGATATCCACTACTTTATAAAAAACTTTCACCCCTGTTTTCTGCTGGATTTCTTTTGCCGTTTTCTCCAGCTCTTCCTTCTGCACATCGCACAACCCTACATTGGCTCCCAGGGTAGCAAACTCTAAAGCGATTGCTTTTCCTATCCCTCGGGCAGAACCAGTAACAATAGCACTTTGACCTTTCAACGAATCCATCGTTTCTTTCTCCTCTCCATTGGATCAAGATATCCGATTCAATACAGGAGCGAGAGTTTCCATGGCCGCCTGTACATCTTCGGCAAAACTCCTTTTCAGATTTCCTTCGATGGCCAGTTTTCCGTTGTACCCACACGCATCGAGGATTCCTATGATATGCTTGAAATCGAGAGCCCCATAGCCGGGGAAAAATCGATTATTCTCCGATAGATGGAAACTGATGAAATGATCCCGGTGAGTGATGATGGCAGCTTCCATGTTGGATTCTTCGATGTTCATGTGCCATGTATCGGGCAGGATATAGGTAGAACCTTTGTTTCTCCCTTCCACCAGCGACCAGGTATCATCAAGGCTGTTCCCCAGAGGGGACTCGAACCGATTGATCGCTTCCACCAGGAAGGGTGTCTTCAACCGGGCTGCTTCTTCAGATACTTCCTCGATGGATCGTTTCAAAGCCTCCCGATGGGCTTCGGAACTTTCCCCTGAAGTTCCTTTGAGAAATCCCGCAATGATCCCTGCTCCAAAATGTTTGGCAAAGGCAAGGAACTCCTTGGCCCGCCTAACCGATAGAGTGCGTTTCTTTTCGTCGGTAGAGGAAAGGGACAACCCTTCTGTTTTAGCAGTGAACCCCGTTGCGAACATGGATAACTCTAAATCGAAATCTTTGAGAAAAGATTTTAAATCTTCAGGGTCTACCGCATCAGGATTCCGAATGTTCAATTCTACCCCATCGAATCTGAAACTCTGTAGAACCTTCATCCGTTCGATGAACTCCCTGTCCTTTCGATAATCGTCGGGTAACAGGGTCTGTAACGCAAGATAGTACCGGTATCTTCCCATCGATTCTGCTCCTTTCCTACATTCCTACAATAGGTCGTAAGGTTTCTACTTCTTTCCAGCTGGTCACCATGATGTAGAGGTATAGCCCTCTAGGGTCCAGAGAGTCCCTCAACTTCCGTAGCTCATCCGGAGCAAAAGAGCCCCGGATCAAAAGGGGTTTCCCCGCTTCCTGCACTTGCTGCAAGTACGGAATTAGCCAGTCCAGCGGCGGCCCCCCCACATCGTTGTTTATTTCGTAACACCGAATCTCGGGAATCTGCAGCATCCTATCCAGCACGAACATACTGGTAGCGTGCAAGTGGATGAAACTACAGGAAAATCGGGCTG
This sequence comes from uncultured Spirochaetales bacterium, assembly GCA_937991975.1. Classification (GTDB taxonomy): domain Bacteria; phylum Spirochaetota; class Spirochaetia; order DTKZ01; family DTKZ01; genus DTKZ01. The sequence continues at coordinate 6,939 of CALKLC010000120.1, forward strand.
CCACCCGCTGATCCACCGGTTTCAGGTACTCCTCATAGAGGGTAGGAGATAGAACAGCCACCCCGTCTTCCTGCATCCGAATGATCGACCCGGGGGCCCAGAGGCTGTACTGGGCATCGAAGTACCCCCCCTGAAAAAGGGGAATCCCTTTCCAGGCTTCTTCGGTGATCCAGATGAAGAAATCCCCCATCCGTTCCAGTAACCTGTAGGCCCGCTCCCCTTCCAGCATCAGGTCGATTACAGCCTGTTCATGGCCGCGCAAGTTAATCACATAATCCAAGGGACCTGTGAGGGTTCCATGGGATACGGGGTACCTTCCCGCCGCATGCTTCACCAGCACATCGATGAACTCCATGTACTTCTGGTACCAGGGAGATTCGCGGTTCCACTCTACCGCCTCCGCTTCCTCCCAGCTAAGGTTCTGTTCTTCCGCCACTACGTTGCCCGGCAACACCCGCATGGAACTCCCCAGGATCCCCTCCCCCCAGAACACAGCCTGAGAGGGAGACGCCCCCCGAATAATATCATCCTCCATCTGTTCCCCTTCGGAAAGGAGTCTCTCCTGATCTTCCAGAAACTCCTCGGGGTGAATCATTTCCGGGGTAAGAGGAGCGTCTTTCTTCCAGGACGCACTGGCCCTGAACTCATCCAGGGGAAACCAACTCTTGAAAGAAAACCCGACAAGCGGTCGTTTCACGGCTTCCCGTGCCCAAAACTTACGATACCCCTCGATTTTTTGGGGATCATTCCCGAACGCGTAACCCATTCAACCTCCTAGTTCATCTCGAACCCACCATCCACATTCAGCGTCTGCCCTGTAATATAATCCGATTCGGAAGAACAGAGGAACAAGGCCGCGGCCGCCATATCATCAACCGTTCCGGGTCTCTTCAGGGGGATCCGGGCAATGAACTCTTCGCTCGTTTTCTGGGCATCCACTCCAAAGGCTTTCTGTTTGAGTCGATTGTTCTCGTCCCACATAGGGGTAAGCACAACACTGGGGGCTATGGCATTTACATTGATGTTATAGGGTGCAAAGGCCAGGGCAGCTGACTGGGTGATACTGATCACTGCAGCTTTACTAGCCGCATAGGCCAGCTGGTACGCACGCCCTCTTCGACCAGAAATGGAGGTGAAATTGACGATCTTACCGTAGGATCTTTCCGCCTTCCCTGCTCGCTTTACCTCGTCGGGAATCAGCTGGATCATAGCCCTCGCTACAGCCTGGGTAGCGAAGGCTGTTCCCTTCTGGTTGATGTCGATCACCCGGTCCCATTCCTCCTCCGTTACATCGAGGAAGTTGTTGCTCTGCACTACACCGGCAGTATTTACGAAGATATGCAATGCCCCAAAGTCCAGCATAATTTGATCCACCACCTGTTGAGTCTCCCTGGGTTTGGAAATATCCAATCGGTAGGTTCTTGCCTCTGTCCCATTCTTTTTCAATTGGGCACTCAATTCCTCAAGAAGGTTTTCCTGAATATCCGCCAAGGCTAATCTTGCCCCCTCGCGGGAGAAGCGAAGGGCAATTCCCCTTCCAATACCCGAGGCCGCCCCTGCAATAAAAGCTACTTTACCTTCTAGTTGTCCTTTCATAGGTTATCCTCCCTATAAGTCATATAAGTCATGCGCTATCTCGAGAAACCAGCGTTTCAGCCGTTCTGTGTATTCCTTCCTGCATACGGGTGAGACATCGTACAATTTATCCCGAAGGACAAACCGGTTCTGTGGATCCCGCCTCCCAACGGAGACAAAGCAATAGTAATGGAAGAGTTTCTTCGCCGGATGAGGGGTGGGATCCTTTGCCAGTTCCTCCAGACATTCCTTTGCAAAACTGGATCCTTTCTGGGCCTCTCCTTTTACGAAGTTATACACATCCTCCCACCATTCCAGGAATCGTTCCCGCTGCACGTCGTAGAGGGTCTCGGCAAAGATCAACTGAAGCATGGGGGAGATCTTGAAATTGATCCTTCCACGGGTGGCTCTCCCAAAGACCTTCCGTGTATCCTTCGATAGATCGTCCCCCGAATGGCAGTCGAGCATCAGGTTGTATAGAGAGGCGATGTCAGAAATAACCTTTACCCGATGTTCCAGCCCGGACAGTCCGTCAGGGCAACGGTAATCTGTGCTTTTCTCTACCCCAAAATTCGGTGCCAGGTGGGTAACGGGCAGCCCCCGTCGTTCGATCTCGATTGCAAGGAAAACCACTTCTTCCGGTCGGGTGATACAATTACAGGTAGAGACTTCTGGGGGATTCTCGTCGATGGAAAGCTCCAGATCAAAAGGTTGGTTTCCCTTCAAGGATTTCAAATGAGCCGAGAGTTGTTCCAGAGCATCAAGAGCCTTCCAGTACTTTCCCACCAGTCTTCCGATCTCTTCTTCGGAGAAAGCGTACTTCCTACCGCCAATGGTTCTGGTCCGTTTATGGTAGAGAAGGACGTCTCTCCGTTCCCCTTCGTCGGGAATCTGCTGCGTTAGGTACTCCCACCCCATACCGCTGGATGAGTCCAAAAGGGCCGAATATCCAAGGATATCGGACACATCAACGGTAAAGAAAGTGTAATACCTCGCGGCTCGCATCACCTTCTTGGCCCTTTTCAATCCTTCAGGGCCTCGTTTCACCTGAATGTGATCTGCATCCGCCCCATATTTGGGGAAACTTGGATCCTTCAGAATGGCAAGGATCCCCGCATGGAGGAGTCCCTCGAAGGTACTTCCCGTGTGTCCTTCAGCAATGGTACCAAAACTGAATAGGTAGTTTTCATGAGGAGCCTTTCCCTCTTTGAGATCATCCAGCAGGTTCAGTTCTCGGAGGGAATTCTGTATCGCATTCGCCGCAAACATTCCCTCTTCCATCGCCCGGATGGCTGCCGGCCAGACAAGGACCGTGTGCCGATCCCCTACTCCCAAGCGGGGGGTAGAACCCAACGCCCGAGGAGCCTTTTCAGGATTCAGTTCCATAAGGTACGTTTCCAGCACTTCCATGTCGGTAGGATAGAGAGAGAGGTTCTGTCCTCCCGGAAGAGGCTTGGTAGCCATGGGGTATCCCAGTTTTGAAGAACCTTGCATGGGACCTATTCGCACAAAAAGGTGCTGTCCATCCGGCAAAGAGCCCAGAAACACATCAGCCCCTTGATCAGGTGCATGGGAAGCCGGATACACCGTCAGATAGTTTCCCGAAAGGGGAGATTCTTGATTCTTCCCTGCCAGAGCTTGTAAGCGATGCCAGAATCGGTCATCCTCCTGAAACACCAGGGAAATGGCAGAATCCCGATCCCACGTGGCGGTATCCAGTACTCCAGGATTCCGTGCAGGGTCTATCTCCAGTTTGCCGAACGAGTAAGTCCCCATGGGTATCCCTCCTTAGGGTTCATAGTATGGGATCGTAAGGGGCCCTTCGGGCAACACACATATCTTGATGGCAGGGCCCAGTTCCCGAATTTTTTCCTCCACAAGCTTTTCGATGGAAGGACAGTATTCCAGATGGCATTTGCGCACCGTCTCTTTCGACAGATGGGTGGTATAAAGATAAATCCGAGCTTTCTTGACCAAAAGAGCAAGAATATGCGCCTGCCATTGATCATCCATTCTGAATCCTTCTGAACGGATCCGTGTCAATAACGCATCCGGATCTTTCGCTTCCTGTAAGAGCCGTCCAAAGGAGCCATGTTCGGGTACCCCATCCCAACACTCAGCTGCCACCACAATCGTTCCCCCTGGTTTGGTAATCTTGGCAGCAGCACTCATCCCCTTCACTGCCTGGTACAGGTTTAAATCCAGAGGGTATCCTGCGTTGGAGGTAATTACCAGATCATACAGCGTATCGGTTCGTACCATGGAAGTGCTTCGTACAAACTCGGTCCCCTTCCGGTAGGCATGGATCCAATCCCCGGCAAAGGATGCGGTTATGTGCTTTTCCTTGTTCAAAGTCACGTTTACCAGAAAATTTGGTTTCACAAGGGAAGCTGCCTCATCGATCTCCTCTCGTAGTGGGTTCCCCTCGAGGATCCCCCAGTTTGCGGCTGGAGAATCGATATTCCGAGCATCATGATTCCGCATCACTGTGTCCAGATGGGCAAGGCCAGGCATCACAGCCTTTCCCCCACCGGAGAACCCCGCAAAAAAGTGGGGTTCGATGAATCCTGTAAGGATTTTGAAAGAACAGTGGAGAAACTCCCGATGGATCTTCACGATCGTTCCTCTCCGGGTTGTTCCCACCCCCTCGTGCTGATCCACGGCCCGGGCATCGTTCTGCACGATCCGATAGGTTCGGACGATATCCGCTCCCAGCATGGACTCCAGTTCTTCCCGGGTATTCAACCTGTGAGTTCCGGTAGAATTGAACAGGGTGATCCGATGGGTGGGAACGCCTGAACGTTCCAGTTCCTGGAGAATGGCTGGAATAAGGATATGGTTGGGAGTAGGTCTCGTGATATCGCTGAACACGATTCCCACCGAATCGGTGGCTCCCACAAGCTCCCGAAGGGGTTTTGTTCCGATCGGATTTCTCAAAGAACCGATAATCGTCCCATGAGGATCTTTAGCAGCAGACACATAGGAGGGCTCGATGATTCGAACAGGGAGATCATCCGGTAGCGTAAGGGGTAGCCCCTCTTTCCCATAGGCTAAATGTACTACCATCTATCTTTCCTTTTTCCTGTCTGTTTCAACCTTCTGCCACACCTTTCATCCGTTCCCGTACCATCTGGCTCATCTCCTGGTACATACCAATGAATTGTGTCAATGTTTCATGAACGGGTTTCCATGCTGCCACCGCCTCTGCATCTTTCTTATCCAGGGTAAGCACCCTCTCCGGTTTTCCCATCGAACTATTTTCTGGAACCCACCAGGCTTGCCGGAAGATCTCGCTCTTCAAGAGGATCTCCACCTCCTTGTCAGGGGTTTTCCCATGGAGGGCATCGATCACGAGGGGTCTTGGATGAACATCGTACGCTCTTCGGACGTTGGGGAAAATCGTAATGAGGGGGATCCCCCAGAGTTCCGAAATATCAGGGATCCAATCATCATAGATCCGCAGGGAGGCAATCATAATTTTTACCTTGTCCGGATCAACTCCCAGCCCTCCTTTTTCCGGGGCGGAATAAAGCCGGTACGCTGCTTTTCGAGCCACCTCCACTCCCGCCCACCGAGCAGCCTCCACCCCTCCCTCTACCCCTTTTGCCTTCAACTCATCCCGCACAGGGAACGCCAGCCTTCCGTTCATAATAGCAATGTAGGAAACAAGAGCATTCCCTTTCTGTAATACTTCGGCAAAGGGGATGGATTGGAACAGACTGAAGGTAAGAGTCACAGTTACCCCGATCCCCTTAGAGGTGAGTTTTTTGGCTGCCTCCAGTCCTGCCGCTGTGGAAGGCACCTTGATCACCACATTAGGTACCCCTCCCAGCCGTTTCTCCAACTCTCTGTAGATGAAGACTGCCTCCTTCACCATTTTCTCGCTATCCAGGTGGGCTTTTGGATTCACCTGCAGACTCACGTACCCCTGTTTTCCCTCACTCCAGAGGAAGATCGGCCGCAGTAACCGACAGTTCCTCTCTACTACCGAGGTAGTAACCAATGCATTGATCCGCTCGATTGCCTCGGAAAGACTTTGTTCCGGCCCTTCCAGGATGGATGCAAGTTTTTTCTTTGAATAAGTCGAACGAATCACTTCCTCCACCCGCTTGTTCCAGTATACCGGATCTATGTCCCATGCAAGTTTGATTAGAACTGGATTGGTAGTCACGAAGGTCCCGCCAATCCGCATCATAGAATCGAGAAACTCTGCATAATCGTTCCCGATTTCGGTATGGAGACTCCCCGCCAATGCAGATCTGGCCGCAATGCGAAGGTTCGATTTGTTATACTCATGGATGAGATTTTCAATATATTCTTGAATCCCTTTGCCCCACAGAGAGTTAACCATCCGGGTGACTTCCTCATCCGCCGCAATTCCCTCTGCCTTCAATCGGGCACGGGTTGTCTTTTTGATTTCTTCCTCGAATGCAACGGCCTCATCCGGAAAGGCCTCTAAAAGGGATCCGAGAGTCTCTAAGGTTCGTACTGTATAGGATTGTATTCCTTCTTCTCCCAGCATAGGCAAGAGTTTCCGCTCTGCAGGGAAAGAACGAAGATCCAATGAGAGGTTCAGGAGGAAGCGGAGAATGATCGATCGATCGACTTCGGAACTCTTTACGGCTTTCCCCGTAAATTTCTTCTCTAGAAACGCGAACCGTTTCTTGAAGGTATCACTGGTAGAGAAGTATAGGAGTGCCCCTCGGACAGCCTCCTCATGTCCCTGCACAAGGGAATCCCACAAGTTTTCCAGTGTGGCCTTCTCCCACCTCTTCTTCTCTTCTCGAATTCGTTCCTTCAGTTTCAGATTCATAGGTTTCTCCTCCATTCATTACTCATGAATAAACCCTTCCAGCTTCAGTACTGCATCCCGGGAGGCCAGGATATGGGCAGACATGACCTGCTCGATTCTTTCCTCATCCTGGGACAGAAAGGCCTGGATGATGGCAATATGTTCCTGATTGGTAGATTCTATCCGTTTCGGAAGCCTCCCTGCAAGGATACGCATACGCTGGTTCTGGTCCATTACCACCCGGTACATTTCTATTAGATGTTTATTCTGAGTACACTCCACGATGTAATCGTGCAGATCCCGATCATACTGGAACCAATCTTTGAACGATATAGAACCCATATCCATCGTGGTGAACAGCTTCAGGAATTGTTCCAGGACTCCTCGATCCATCCTCCGACTGGAAATGCGGGCGATCTTGGGCTCTAAAAGAAGTCGGATCTGGTAGATCTCGTAGATGTCCTGTACAGAAATAGGTGAGACAAAGGTACCTTGCCTGGGATAGATATCGATAAGATGTTCCCGTTGGAGACGGAGCAAGGCCTCCCGAATGGGGGTTCGAGACGTACCGAACTCCGAAGCCAATGAATCCTCTGAAACTACCGATCCCGGAAGCATTTCACAGGAAATGATCCGTTCCTTGATTCTTCGGTAGACCTGTTCCTGCAGAGCTTCCTTCTTCATGCTCGAAGTCCCGATCGGTGTTTTCATTATTCCTTCGGATCCAGCACGATTTTCAATCCGCGTTTTGCTTCGAATAGATCGAAGGCCTTCTTCCATTCTGCCAGGGGAAGGATATCGGATACGAGAGGTTTCAACTGTACCTGCCCCTCGGCCACCATATGCAACGCCCGTTCCCAGGAAGTCCATCGGGATCCAAGAGATCCGGTAACCTTCACCTCTTTATAGCAGATCCGTTCGAAATCTAAGGATATGGGCTTTCCGAATAGTCCAATTTGTGTCAACTGTCCCCGTTTCCTCACAGAAAGAAGGGCGTCCTGCAGGGCCTTCTCGCTTCCCGAACACTCCAATACAACGTCTACCCCAACGCCCCGCGTGATCTCTTCCACCAATTCCCCCAGACTTTGCTTCGTGACATCCACCGTCCACTCTGCACCGAGGGCTTTTGCTTTTTCAAGCCTTTCCGAATCTACAGGAGTACCCGTGACCAGTACGCGGGCTCCATGCGCTTTCGCTACCTGGAGGGTAGCCAAACCGATGGCTCCCGGCCCCGATACAAGGACTGTATCCCCCGCCTGGATATGGGTAAGTTCCACCACAGCATGCACAATACAGGCAAGAGGTTCCATCAGAGCGCCTTCAAGGAAGGAAATAGAATCTGGCAGCGGATGGAGGCGAGCTGCAGGAACGATCGTGTAGGGAGCGAAAGCACCGTTGTACCAGTAGCCGAGAGTCTTACGCTGGTTACAGAGGTTGTAGTACCCTTCCCTGCAATGGATACAGACTCCACAGTATGAGTACGCTGTTTCTGAGACCACCCGATCCCCTGGCTTCCAGTGTTCCACACCAAGTCCAACCTCTACGATTGTTCCGCTGAACTCATGTCCCGTGATTACGGGCGGACGCACAGGAATGGCAATGTCACTATGGTAGATATGAAGGTCTGAACCGCAGATTCCTGTGTACTGGACTGCGATCTTTACCTCTCCCGGGCCTGGTTTTGGTTCCGGAACTTCCCGCAGTTCCATATTCCCGGGCCCAGCCGCATACTTCACTAACCCCTTCATTACAACCCTCCTTTCTTTTTCAGAACCTCCTCCGCAGCCTTCACGATATGCTGGGAAGTCAACCCATACTTTTCTAGAAGAGCCTGATAATCCCCTGACTCGGCAAAGGTGTCCCGTACTCCCACGAACTCGATGGGTACTGGATAAAGACGTCCTACTGCCTCGGCTGCCGCACCTCCCAGGCCTCCGTGGATAGAATGCTCTTCTGCCACCACAATTCCGCCCGTTTCTTTCGCACATCTCTCGAGGAGTTCCGTGTCCAGGGGTTTGATGGTATGGATGTTTACCACTCTCGCGGACACTCCCTGTGCCTCGAGTATCTGAGCAGCCTCCATTGCTCGGTGTACCATGTAGCCAGTTGCTACGAGGGTAATGTCTTTTCCGCTTCGAAGGAGTTTCCCTTTCCCCAGGACAAAAGGCTGGCTATCATTTTCTGGAATGTCCGGGCACTCGTTTCTGTGGATCCTAATGTATACCGGGCCTTTATACTGCACCGCCGCTTCTGTAGCCGCCTTGACTTCAGCCCCATCAGCCGGGCAAATGACCAGCATGTTGGGAAGGGCACGCATAAAAGCGATATCCAGGATGGAATGATGACTCGCTCCATCGTAGGAGTCGGAAAGCCCTGCATAGGTTCCTGCCAGTTTCACATTCAGTTTCGTATACGCTATAAGACTACGAATGGGATCTCCACATCGGAGGACCATGAAACAGGCAAAGGTGTTCACGAAGGGAATCAGCCCTGTGGTTGAAATACCCGCTGCCATGGCTGCCATATTCATTTCTGCAATCCCCACATTGAAGAAACGCTCAGGGAACGCTTCCCCAAACAGGATGGTCCTTGTGGAGGTTGCCACATCCGCATCGAATACAACGATATGGGGGTTGGTCTTTCCCAGTTCCACTAGAGTTTCACCATACACTTGCCTCATGGCCTTCCCTGTTGCTCCTGCCATTACCTTCCCCCTTCCAGTTCCTGAATCGCAGCTTCGTATTCCGCCTTGCTGATGGGTTTTCCATGCCACGTATGTTTCCCTTCCATGAAAGAAACCCCCTTCCCTTTTACTGTATGGGCAATAATGAGGGTGGGTTTCCCTTTCACCTGATGAGCCTCCTGAATAGCATCGTAAATTTCTTCCACCTTATGACCGTTTACCTCGAAGGTATTCCAGCCAAAGGAACTCCACTTTCCTTTTACATCCCCCAAAGGCATGATTTGATCCACTGTCCCATCCAGTTGCACCCCATTCTTGTCGAGAATCGCAACTACATTATCCACACCATACTTAGCCCCGGCCATGGCCGCTTCCCATACGATCCCTTCCTGAATCTCCCCATCCCCTAAGAGAACATACGTATAGAAAGGTTTCCTTTGGAGTCTGGCTCCAAGACCCATCCCTAAAGCGGCAGAAAGCCCCAGACCCAGAGGGCCTGTGGAGAGTTCTACCCCCGGGGTCTTCAGCGCGCAGGGATGACCCTGCAGCCTGCTGTTGAGTTGCCTCAGGGTTTTAAGCTCTTCCTTTGGAAAGAACCCCTTTTCAGCCAGAGCGATATAGAGCATAGGAGCTGCGTGTCCTTTGGCCAGGACGAACCTGTCCCTCTCTTCCCAGTAAGGATTCTTCGGATCCACCTTCATTACTTCAAAATATAGGGTGGTTATGATCTCGGTGGCGGATAAAGACCCTCCTGGATGTCCTGTTTGCACAGAATAAAGAGTGTCGAGGAGAGTTCTACGGAACTGTTTGCAGAGCCCCTCCAGGACGGCTTTCCGTTCCTTGGATAATCCCATGGTGCCTCCTGCAGTATGTTGACTTCTATTTTAAGTCAAAGATGCTCGAAACAATGATGATTACTCAATGGGGCCCGAACATCTTGTATAAAATAGATATATCAGATTCTATCGAAGCATCTACCCCCTGTCAAGTAAGACACGCGGTGAAAAGATAGGCTTCCCGCTGCCAGGGTTTTGCACAGCGAGATTATGCATGGAAAGAGCCTTCAGGGCCGATTCCACATCCTTCAGGCCGTTCCCTGTAAGTAGTACTACTTCTGGACCTTGAGGGTCCTTCCTCGACCCCCGAAGGTCCTTTCCTGCAACCAGAAGATCCTTGAGATACCCTGCAAAGGCTGTGGCGCCAGCAGGTTCAGAGAAGAGGCCTGTCCAGGAAGCGAGATTCTTCTGTGCTTCCAGGATCTCGCTGTCCGAAACAATGATTATACGCCCGCCGTAAGCTTTTAATTTTTGGACTGCAAGATATCCGTTTCGGGGGATTTCTACAGAGATGGAATCTGCCACTGTATGGGCCCCCATCCCTCTGTCGAAAAGCCCCCTCTCTAAGGCCCGCGCAATTGCCGATGAACCCTCCGCCTGCACCCCAATGACTTCTGGTATTTCCTCTATTAATCCCAATCTTAAAAGATCCTCAAACCCGCGATAGACACCAGCAAGGATCACTCCATCCCCCACAGAAAGGTATACCCGTTTCGGCGCCCTTCCCAGGTCGCGAAAAATCTCCAGCGCAACGGTTTTCTTCCCTTCGATCGTAAGGGGTTGCTGGGCAGTATTCCGAGAAAGAACCTCTTTGTGGGACCTGCAGTACTCTAAGGATGCATCATACGCATCATCGTAGGTACCCTCTACCAGGGTCACTTCTGCTCCATACAGGAGGGACTGTACCCGTTTGGCCAGAGGAGCAGATGCAGGCATAAAGATCCGGACCGATAATCCTGCCGCGGCTCCCACCCCTGCCATGGAGGAAGCTGCATTACCCGTGGATGCTACCGCAATGGCTGAACGTCCATGCTTTTTTGCAAAGGCAGCTACTAGAAACGAAGCCCGGTCCTTCAATGACCCTGTAGGGTTCGCTCCATCGTCCTTCAGGTATACCTCCTCGATTCCCGTCTGTTTCCACAACCTCGCAGGTTTCCAGAGGGGGGTATTCCCTACCGGAATAGAAGGAAAGAACTCTCGTTCAACAGGAAGGAGGTCGAACACATCCCACTTTCCTGCCTTAGAATCGATCCATTCCCGCAGGAGAGGGTAGTTCCAATCAACCTCTAAGACTCCACGTAGAGGCTCTTTCGGATCCTGGGCAGCATGGCAGGCGGTACACACAAGCATCTCAGGGGAAGGATCATACTCCTTTCCACAGAGGCTGCACCGGTAGTGGAAGAGGGGCTCTTTCCTACCCATGGGTTTGACCCAGCCTGTGGGATTCGTCTAGCACATAAGGAAGGTACGCGTAGAAAGCACTGGCTATTTCCAGATCCTTCACACGGGTGACTTCGTTGGGGGCATGGGCCTGCGCCTCGTCCCCCGGCCCGAAACCGATGGTGGGAATCCGATACCTTCCACACACAGCGGTTCCGTTGGTGGAAAACGTCCACTTATCCACCACAGGCTCTGTACCAAAAAGCCCCTTGTACGCGTGCCTACCGGCTTGCACAAAAGGATGATCCGACGGAAGTTTCCAGGTGGGGAAGTAAAGTTCCTGGCCATAGGGAGTCTTTTTCCATCCAGGTTTGTCATAGTATGGAACGACTACCTCTTCAGCCAGACTTCCAAGGGCATCCTTCACCTGCTGCACTGCCAGTTCCATCGTTTCTCCCCAGGTAAGTCTGCGATCGATATAGAGGGAAGCCACATCGGGTACTGCACATTGGGAAGGTCCAAATGCTTTCAGCTGGGATACTACGATCGTTCCCTTCCCTAGAAACCGATCCTCATCGGGTTGCAATTCTTCATTCAACCCTTCGAGGGCCAGGGCAGCCCTGGCTGCTTTGTAAGCTGCATTTTCTCCCCGTTCCGGTGCCGAACCATGGGCAGAGACTCCTTTGATATGAACCTCCATCTCCATCCGGCCCCGGTGCCCCCGATACAACCGACAACTGGTAGGCTCGGTACTGATAAAGTAATCGGGAATAAACTGTTCTTCCTCGATCAGGTACTTCCAGCACATTCCATCGCAATCTTCCTCAAGGACGGTAAAGGTAAAATACACGGAGTACTTCCCCCGGTAATCAAGATCTTTCAATATCCGACCCGCAGTCAGCATGGCCGCTGCTCCCCCCTTCTGGTCCGAGGCTCCCCGGCCGTAAACCAACCCATCCCGGATGGCCCCCGAAAAGGGATCGTCCTTCCATTGACTGCGGTCTCCCACCCCAACAGTATCGATATGGGCGTCGATGACGAGTTTCTTTTGCCCTGACCCTATGCGAGCAACTAGACTCCCTAACCCGTCGATCCGCACCTCATCGAACTCGAGAGTTCTACATATGTGCTCCAGTTCCCGAATAACCCCTTCCTCTGCCCCTGAAAAGGAGGGGATACGGATGATTCGGGAAAGGTTCTCTGCTGTCATGGATGCATACGTATTTGCCAGTTTTTTAATTCTAACCGGATCCATCTTTATACTCCTGCATTAGGTATAGAATATTGATCTGCCCACCGGGCTAGAACGTACAGATAATCGGACATGCGATTCAAATACCGCTGACACGGAGCCAGTTCCTGCAACCCCCTGCTTCGAATAAGAGCTACGAGAGATCGTTCCGCTCTGCGGCAGATGGTTCTACAGATATCCAGTCGGGCAGATAGGGCACAGCCTCCCGGCAATACGAACCGTTTGGGAACTTCAATCGATTCCAGCACTCTCTTTTCTACGGTTTCCAGAACTGTAATATCCTGATCCGTCAAAAGATCGAGGGCATGGAAGCGGGGGTCGGTTGGAGGAGTGGCAACCTCGGCCCCGATCCGAAAGAGGTTCAACTGAAGGGATTCCAGTTCGTCCTTGAAGAAGAGTCCCTTCCCTTCTGCTTTTACCCATCCGAGAAAAGAGTTCAGTTCATCCAGGTCCCCCAGGACTTGGAATACAAGATCGTCTTTGGGCCTGCGTTCTCCATTGTATAGGGTGGACAATCCCTCATCTCCTCCCCGCGTGGTAATTTGATCGAAGGGAATTTTTCTACGTATCATATCGAACCTTCATCCCACAGTACTCTAAAACAGTGAAAAAAGCAATTTCCTTCCTCTTTACTCAGCTTCCCATTCCATATTACAAATGAAGAATTAAATCCTGAGGAAAAAATGAGGGTAGTTGTATGAGCGAGACGATCATCCCCAAGCTGCTTAAAGATCTGGAGACTATTCCCTTCGACATGCACGAGAAGGATTTTCTTCTTACCTGGGAATTGAGCAAGGAAAACCTCCTTGCCATCCTGAAAACAGGACTCCTGTTGAAAGAGCTCCACCGAACAGGCTGTTCCATGCGGATTTTCGACACCGGGTTGGCTGTTTCCATCTTTAGGGACAACTCCACCCGGACCCGATTCAGCTTTGCCTCGGCAGTCAATGCCCTGGGCCTCACCCTCCAGGAACTGGATGAACGAACCTCCCAGATTGCCCATGGAGAGACCGAACGGGAAACCGCAGTGATGATATCCTTTCTGACGCAGGCAGTTGGGATTCGGGACGATATCTTCCTGGGGGAAGGGGACCGGTACCAGAGGAACTTCATCCAGGCCATTAAGGAGGCCTATCTGGAAGGAATTCTCCATCAACGACCTGTCCTGGTAAATCTTCAGTCCGACATCGACCATCCTACCCAGAGCATGTCAGACCTGGCCAAACTGATAGACTATTTCGGAGGGGTAGAAAACCTCAAAGGTAAGAAGATTGCCGTTACCTGGGCGTATTCTCCTTCCTATGGGAAACCCCTCTCAGTGCCTCAGGGAGTAATAGGTCTTTTAACCCGATTCGGAATGGAGGTCACCCTTGCTCACCCAGAAGGGTACGAGTTATTACCCGATGTGGTTGCTCTGGCCAAAAAGCAAGCGGAGGCCAGTGGGGGGGCTTTTTCTATAACGAATAGAATGGATGAAGCTTTTACCAATGCTGATGCCGTGTACCCCAAATCCTGGGCTCCCTACCAGGTGATGGTGCGTCGAACAGAGCTTTTAAAATCGGGGAATACGACTTCGCTGAAGGATCTGGAAAAAGAATGTCTCGCCAATAATGCAAAGTACAAGGAATGGGAATGTACGGAAGACAAAATGAAGCTCACCAGGAACGGAAAGGGTCTATACATGCATTGTCTCCCAGCAGATATCAGTGGGGTGAGTTGTAAAGAAGGGGAAGTGGCGGCCTCTGTGTTCGACGCGTACCGAAAGGATCTATACCATCAGGCAAGTTTCAAGCCATTCCTCATCGCTGCTATCATTCTCCTATCACGCACAAAGGATCCACTCTCTACCCTGAAGAGGCTCTCGAACGAAGATAAACGGTTGCTCTTTTGAGGTTTTCCCTCGTTACAACCCTGCCTGCCCACGGGCCAATAAACTAGCAATAAACTAGCATAGGTAAGAAGCGCACCTTTTTGGTTAAAAAAAGGGGGCCTTTTGGCCCCCTTTTTCTCTACATGTTTTCTTCCCTCAGGGAAAAGGGCTTAACCTTCCCGGATAGGGATAGATTTCGGTTGCGCGGAGGCGAGTTTCTTCATCTCCAGAGTCAGTAGCCCGTTCTTGAACTGAGCGGAAATATTCTCCTTATCCACCTCGTTGGGCAGCACGAAGCTCCTCTGGAAGGAAGAAGACCTCCGTTCCCGGATAAGATACCCGTTCCGTTTTTCCTCCCGACTCTCATCCTTTCTGGAAGATATAGTCAGGAGATTGTCCTCTACCTTTACCTCCACATCCTTGTCCGTCAGCCCGGGTAACTCAGCCTCCAGCACGTACCGATCCTTTTCCTCCCGTACATCTACCGCGGGAATCCGTGCTTCCCAAACGGGAGTATCGGAAAAGATCCGGTCGATCATGCGGTCGAAATCGCCCCACACATCCCCAAGGGTGAAAGGTTTGTACGTTACTAGGCTTTTCATAGGCACCTCCTCCTGTATAAATGATTCAATTTACTTTTTCACTAATTATTAAGCAATTAATGTGCCAACTTATCCATTAAAGCTTACTACTTAACAGTGGCCGATAATATTATTAATTCATTATTTTAAAAAGAGTTATTTGAATTCAATTCTCGATGCCGGGTCTGGAAGGGTTTTTCGAACGGATAGAACCGATAGAAGTATGGTTCAAATTAACACACCGAAACAGAAATTATGCTACAATATGTCATTTTGATACAGAAAGAGAAAGGACACAGAGCAATTTCGTACTGTCCGAACCAATGAAAAGGAGGGAGCCGATTCTAGAGAGGGTAATCGCCCCTTCCTTATCACCTATCGCCGAACTATTCCCATCCCTCGGTAGTACCAGAGCTTCCAATTCTTTGATCAAGTTCAATGCTACAGGTTCCCCTTTGGGATCTGGATACGCGGTGTATAAGTATGAATACAGTTGAGAGCGCTCTACAGTAAAATTCTTTCCCTCTTCCCACTTTCCGCTAAACTGATACGCATACTGCCCAGGAGCCTTAAAAGCGATCGAATAAGTACCCAAAACCTTTGTCTCCTGGACCAGTACAACCTGTACCCCTTCCCTGGAGGGAGGTACTAAATGAAGAATCAGGAGTAGGATCCTAAGCACGAGGGGATTCATGAAAGGATTCATACCAGGTTAGTATACCTTTTCTTTCCTTTCAGGGGAATCCCTTGACAGGCTCTTCCCCTGCTGCATAGTATGCAATGTAACGCTATATTTAGGAGTGACATATGATTTCCTATAAAGAATTAGGGCTGGTGAACACGAAAGAACTGTTCGCCAAAGCAGTGAAGGGCGGATACGCCATACCTGCATACAACTTCAATAACATGGAACAACTGCAGGCTATCATCACCGCCTGTGTCGAAACCAGGTCTCCCGTCATTCTGCAAGTCTCCTCAGGAGCACGAAAATACGCCAATTCTACTCTTTTACGGTATATGGCGCAGGGTGCCGTGGCACTGGCGAAGGATCTGGGATATCCCATTCCCATCGTTCTCCACCTGGATCATGGGGACAGTTTCGAGCTTTGTAAATCCTGCGTAGAGAATGGATTTTCCTCTGTGATGATCGATGGTTCACACCTGCCCTATGAGGAAAACGTTGCTCTCACCAAAAAGGTAGTAGATTTTGCTCACCAGTACGATGTCTCTGTAGAAGGGGAACTGGGGGTGCTTGCAGGAATCGAGGACGAGGTGTCGGCAGAGAAATCCCACTACACGAAACCAGAAGAAGTGGAAGACTTCGTCTCAAAGACAGGGGTAGATTCTCTGGCGATCTCCATCGGAACTTCCCATGGAGCAACGAAGTTCAAACCCGAACAATGTACCCGCACACCGGACGGGGTACTCATTCCGCCTCCTCTTCGGTTCGATATCCTTGAAGAAATCGAAAAGAAGCTTCCCGGTTTCCCCATTGTTCTCCACGGTTCATCCTCTGTTCCCATCGAATACGTACGGATGATCAACCAATATGGGGGAAACATCAAAGATGCAGTAGGGATTCCAGAGGATCAACTACGACGGGCAGCCCGCTCTGCAGTGTGCAAAATCAACATAGACTCCGATGGAAGGCTCGCAATGACTGCAATGATTCGGAAAGTACTGGCAGAAAAGCCCTCCGAATTCGATCCACGGAAGTACCTGGGGCCTGCACGGGATGCATTGAAAGAATTGTATAAACATAAGAATATCAATGTACTGGGATCGGCGAATCAAGCCTAGAATGTAGAATCAACCATGTGTTGTAAAGGGCTCCCTGTAAGGGGGAGTCCTTTTATAGATATTTTACTTTATCGATTAACTTTGGGAAAATGATCGTTGTAGCCACAAAACTCCCCAGTATAAGCAGCGAAGAAATAAAACGAATGTTCACCCGATACAGGTAACTAAACCATCCCATAAGAAAAATCAGCAACATTCCACCCCCTATCACAAGGAATCGTTCCCACCGAACAGTGGAAAACCAAACCCCTAAAGAGAGGCAGCCCACGTAGAGTAGCTGGATCCATAGAAATGGGATCAAGAGGTATTGAAACCCTTCTTCCCATCCCCGAAAGGAGATATGAGCTTGCAAAGCGATAGGGAAAAAGCCCCCAGCACCGAAAGCAAGGAACCTTCTTCCCTGCTCCAGGATGGAAACCACGAGTCGTTTGCGATGCCACAACACGTAGCTGGCCAGTATGTAGAAAAGCGGAAGAACCAGATCAAGGAAAAATCCCTTCGCGAACAGTTTCCATCCCTCGACGGAAAGAGAAAACATGCTCCCAAAGGTCCCATAAACGAGAAAGAAAGGTAAGGCAAGCAGGGCACCCCAAAGGAAGGTGTGAAGCCCCTCTTTTCTATCCCAGGAAGGCATATGGGTTTCCATGTAGTACCAGACGAAGAGGGTCGGACCGAACAATAAAAACACCGCCATACTTACACCCTACCACAGAGCATCCTTCGAACGCAAGGTGACTTACTTTTTGCTCCTTTTCTATTGATAACGATCAAGACACCATCTCCTTGACAGGGCAGGATGGAATCCTTAGTATCCTCCTAGGGATTCACGGAATGAAAGATATGGGAACCAAAACAAACGTAGAGGGTTCTGTAGGAATTGTTACCCCCAAAGAGTACACCTTTGGTACTTCAACCACTCCCCTAACCCTTGAAAGCGGGAGAACCCTTTATCCTGTAACCATACGGTATGAAACGTATGGAACCCTCAATAGGGACAAATCCAACGCTGTTCTAATTCTTCATGCCTTTTCAGGGGATGCCCACGTGGCAGGGTACAGAACAGAGCAGGATCGTTATCCCGGTTGGTGGGACCCCATGGTGGGTCCTGGCAAACCTTTCGATACAAATAGATACTTTGTCATTTGCTCCAATGTCCTTGGTGGATGCCAGGGAACCACAGGCCCCAGCTCTATAGATCCGTCTACAGGAAAACCCTACGGTCTTTCATTCCCCCTCATCACTATTGGCGACATGGTACATGTCCAGCGCCACTTGATCGATCACCTGGGAATCGAACGCCTTCTCACGGTGGTAGGGGGATCGATGGGAGGGATGCAGGCGCTGGAATGGGCCATTATGTATCCTGAACGGGTACGTTCTGCCATTGTCATCGCTGCTACACCACGGCTCACAGCCCAGGGGATTGCCTTTAATGCCGTGGGAAGGAATGCCATCACTTCCGATCCAAACTGGAACGGGGGTGACTACTACGAGAAAGACATCCCATCCCGAGGGCTGGCCATTGCCCGGATGATCGGTCACATTACCTATCTCTCCGAAGAATCCATGCATCACAAGTTCGGGAGGCGACTCCAGAATCGGGAACAGTACGGTTTTGACTTCAACGATCAGTTTGCTGTGGAAAGTTACCTGGAGTACCAGGGGGACAAGTTCGTGGAAAGGTTCGATGCCAATTCCTACATCTACATCTCCCGTGCGATGGATTACTTCAACCTGGATGAAAAGTATGGTTCCCTGGAAGCTGCATTCCGCAGGACAAAGGCGAAGTTCTTGATCGTTTCTTTCACATCAGATTGGCTGTATCCTCCCAAACAATCAAAGGAAATGGTGTTCGCTCTGATGAAAGAGGGGAAAGATGTTTCCTATGCAGAGCTGGATTGTCCCTTTGGGCACGATTCCTTCTTAATAGAGACAGAACGACAGGGAAAATTGTTTTCATCCTTTTTGGAGAATCTCTATGCACACTAACCTATCAAAACATGTGTTTCAGGAAATTGCCCAATTGATCCCCGAAGGCAGCAGAGTGCTTGACCTTGGTTGCGCCGATGGTGACCTATTAGAGTTCCTTTCCCGGACCAAGCAGGTAAAGGGCATGGGAGTCGATATCGATGAGAAAATGGTTCTTCAATGCATTGCCCGGGGAATTTCTGTCTTTCAAGGGAACCTCGATGAGGGGTTACGGGATTACCAGACAGCCAGTTACGATTATGTGATTCTCAGCAGGACACTTCAGGTAGTGCATAAACCAGTCCTCATTCTCAAAGAGATGGTGCGAGTGGGAAAACACGCAATCGTAACCTTTCCCAACTTTGGATACCTCCCTATCCGTCTTCAACTTCTCCTGAAGGGGCAAATGCCTGTCACCTCATCCCTCCCTTTTCAATGGTACGATACTCCCAATATCCATCTCTGTACCAAGAAGGACTTCCGAAACCTTTGCAGAGCATTGGGGATCCCCATTCTAAAAGAGATCGATCTGTGGAACAGGAAGCGTATCCCCCCTTTTCTGGGGAATGCCTGTGCCATGGAAGTGTGCTTTTTGTTGCAGGGCAGTAGTAATGAGGAATCCCTAATTGGAGAGCATCGATTCCAGATCCAAACGATCCTGTAGAATCTGGATATGACGCCTTGTTTGGTCTACCAGGGAATTCAATTGAATGGTTTCGGCTTCTTTTTGGGACGAATGTAAGAGAAGCTCAAGCAATTTATGCATCAATCGCTCCCTCTGCAGGATGGTCCTAAGAGAGTCGCAGAAAGAAGTGTATCCATCAAAGGAAAGAGTTAAATCAAAGCTGGAGGTATCCAGTCCAACAGAAGGTTTGAACCTTTCTTCAAGGGGAGTTGGGTCTGCCTCGATGGTTTCGATTACCCGTCCGATTTCCCTGGTCTTTTCCACATAGCTTTCAAGTATCTTTCGCATACCTACATGTGATTGCATATGGAGGTATACATCGTAGAGAAGGAGGTTATCTTTCAAAACATGATGTATTACCTGGAGGATCCGATGAATATCGTCCACACTCTAAGGATACCATACTTGCAAGGGATCTGTCAAAACCAATAGGGATCTGGACATACAGGGTCGTTCTTGGTATAGTTTGAATGTAACTTTCTATATAGACTAAGGCAAAAACCAAGGAGGTCGATTGTCTTCAAAAGATTTACGGATCAACGAAGGGATCCGAGTTCGTGAAGTTCGGTTAATCGATGGAAACGGCGAGCAGCGAGGAATTGTACCTACCATCGAAGCTATCCGCCTTGCGAAAGAGGCGGGAATGGATCTGGTAGAAGTTGCTCCTCAGGCGAATCCACCGGTATGCAAGATTCTCGACTATGGGAAATACAAATTCGAATTGGAGAAAAAGAGCAGAGAATCGAAGAAAAAACAGAAGCTAATAAAGATCAAAGAAATACGGATGCAGCCTAAAATCGAGGAGCACGATCTTCAGTTCAAGAGCAAACATATTCAGGAGTTCCTTGAAGAAGGAAACAAAGTGAAGATTACCGTTCGATTCCGGGGTCGAGAGTTGGCCCATACGGATCGGGGGTTGCTGGTATTGAACAAAGTGCTGGAACTCCTTGGGGACACCTACGTACTGGAAAAAGAACCAAGTATGGAAGGAAGATTCATGTCTATGGTCATTGCCCCCAAGGGGAAAAAATAAATCGTAGAATACAGAGAGGACGCTATGCCAAAGATGAAAACGCGAAAATCGGCCGCGAAACGGTATTCGATTACGAAGAACGGAAAAGTAAAGTATAAAAAACAGGGGTTGCGGCATATCCTTACGAAGAAGTCCAGTAAACGAAAACGGCATCTTCGGAAGAGCGGAATTCTCAGCAAGGTAGAAGTGAAACGAATTCGGACACTTCTTCCCTATGCCTAACCCTATCAAGATCACTTAAGGAAGAAGGAGAATATGCATGCCTAGAGCAGTAGATGGGACTCGGAGAAAAGACAGACGAAAGAAAATTTTAGAGCTGGCAAAAGGGTATTGGGGCAAGAGAAGCAAACTCTTTCGCACTGCCAAAGACCAGGTAATGAAATCCCTCGTGTATGCCTATCGGGATCGGCGGAGAAAGAAGAGGGATTTCCGTTCCCTCTGGATTGCCAGGATTTCGGCTGCTTGCAGAGCGGAAGGAATCACCTACTCGAGGTTTATAAATGGACTTCAGCAAGCCAATATCCTCATAAATAGAAAAGCCCTATCCAACCTTGCTATCCAGGATCCTTCTGCTTTCAAAGTCCTGGTATCCAAGGCCAAAGAAGCGCTGAAGGTATAGTTCCATGGTTAGCCTCGAGCAGATTCGAAAACTCGAAGCCCGGGTGTCTCAGGCTGTTTCCACAATCCTGGAACTACGGGAAGAGAACACCACCCTCAGGCAAAAGCTGGAAAAGTACCAGGAAAAGATCGATCAGCTGGAACTTCTCATCGCCCAGTATCGAGACAGTCAAAAGGAAATCGAGGAAGGGATTCTCAATGCTCTTCGTCAGCTGGACCATCTGGAGGACGATGCTCTGCGCGCATCATCCTCTACCCTTTCCTCGGTTCCGAAGGAACCCCTTTCAGAAGAGTCCGAGGGGGAAGATATCGAAGGAAAACCAGTTGTTCCCCTTCAAGAAAAGGGTGATGAAGTAAAAAAGTCTGGAGAGCTGGATATTTTCTAAAAAGGGAGATCGGTCTATTCCTAAACAACGTTCTGAACTGAGAATCGAGATTCTCGGAACAACCTTTACCATTCAAACCGATGAGAGCCCTCAGTACGTGTCTACCCTGCTGGAATACTATAAAAAAAAGATAGGGGAAGTTCGTTCTTCTGCTCCAACAGCGGATGCATTGAAAACAGCCGTTCTTGCAGGACTCCTATTGGCAGACGAGGCTCTACGGAAAAAAGACACGGTCTTACCCCATCAGGATGAAACAGAAATTGTTCTCCTGACAGAAAAACTCATTCAAACATTGGATGAGTGCCTGGTACCCCATTCAAAAGAGTCCCCCAGCACTTCAGAGACTTCCAGTTTCGAATAATCACATCCGAATACTGATACGATCCCTCCGGCCAATCGGTTGGCCAGTTCTCCGCACTTGAATGGAGGGTTCCCTCGAAGGGAGGCAAAGAGGTATCCTGCCGCAAAGGCATCCCCCGCACCTGTTGTGTCTTTCACTCGTGCCTTTGCAGCAGGCACCTGAACAACCTCACCTCGAGCACTAATTAAACACCCCTCTTTCCCTGTTTTCATCACTACAACAGGAGCAAGGCTGGCCGCTTTTTTGAGGATTTCTCTGTCCCCCTCAGTCTCGGTCAACGCTGCCAGTTCGTCCCGATTCCCGAATAGGAGGTCTACCCAACGGGGAATCCATTGCAGTAACTGATCCCGGTACCGATGCACCAGGAAAGGATCTGAAACATCGAGACAGATCATCCTTCCCGCCCCCCTCGCTATTCCGGCCGCCCGGTTCACCACTTCTCGCTGGTTTGGAGTGTCCCAATTATAACCTGTCACATAGAGCATATCCGCCTGTTTAACAGTTGCCTCGGGTACATCTTCTGCTCGCAGTTCCCTGCATGCTCCAAGATACGTACACATGGTTCGCTCATGATCGGGAGTTACGAGGACTAAAGATGTGCCCGTTCTGCTCCCATTCTTTCTGGCCAATAGGGGGTGAACGCCTGCATCCTTCAAAAGATGGTCCAGGGTTTCGCCTTCTTGGTCGTTTCCCACCGCACCGAGGAAGTACACATCTACTGGATGAGCCGTTTTCATGGCTAACCATCCGATTCCTCTAGCTGTATTCGCACCGCTACCCCCTGGAGCAACCGCCCATATCGTACCCTCTTTCTCGATACGTTCGATGAAAGAAGACTCTACGAGATTCATACTTCCCGGAATAATTCCCCATTTTTCAATCTGTGCATACTCGGAAGGGACGATCGTGTCACGCAAGGGATTGCAAATGATGAACACACTGGGCATCCTGTACCTCTCTTTAGTTGACTTTTCCTTGAATCCCATCATACTATGGTGCCACTGCCATGTCTATCATTACGAGTCAACAGATACTCCATTACTACGAAACCTACGGAAAGATAGAGGTAACATTCACGAAAGAGGTGATTCAAGCCACCCAGCTAATACCTAGAAATGTATTCTTGAAATGCCTCGGGTTTCAGTATCCCTGCATCCTCTACTCCAGTTCTATGGTAGGGGCCAAGATCCTCTTGAATATCTCCCCTTCGCTCCAGCAAGCCCTACGAAAAGCGAACAATGTCGTGTACCTGCGGTACTGTTTTCAAAAGAATCAAAAAGGGGATCCATTGACCTTTTTCGTTCCCGCGAAAGTCGCGGGCTCCTCTCCGTACGACAAGAATGGTGGGAATCTTTATTTTTTCTCTCTCACCTTTACTCAAAAACCCGCGGATACATTGATCGAGATCCTCGGCACCCTGCTGGATGCCACCCTCACTTCACAAAAGAGAAAGGAGGAAAGGATTCTCATCACTACAGAAACCCTTAAAAAGTTGGGAATCTCCAACAAGGAATTGGCTATCCTGATCCAGGGGGTTCCTCGAAAAGGGATCCTCCGGGACCTGTCCTTTGGAGGCGCCAAAGTAATCCTCCTGGGGTTGGCCAAATTCATCATGAACAAAGAGGCAGTGCTGCGTCTTGAGATCGAAGAACCTCGACAGATCATAGAAATTCCCGGTACCATTATCCGTCATGAACCCGTTGAGGGGCGGAGGGACATTTCTGCGTTTGCCATCAAATTCCACGAAGGCAAGGTCCCCATCACATACAAGCTTCTTCTCAGTGATTACCTGAAACAGCAAGAAAAGAGAAAAGAAATCCCTGCCCTCTAAAGTTTATAGGACTCCTGTCGATAAAAAGAACGGGGGAAATGGAAATTTTGAGCATGCCAAAGTTTTCTTCTCTCCCCTTTCACTCTAAATATCGGAATAGTTTATTCCGGGTTTAGGAAAACTTTCGGCAAGGATGCCGAAATACCACATCAGGGAGGAGTGTATGATTATCAACCACAACCTAAGTGCCATGTTCGCCCAAAGAACACGGGGAGTCACGGAAATAAGCCTTACCAAGAACATGGAAAAGCTTTCTTCCGGACTACGAATCAATCGGGCCGGTGACGATGCGTCTGGACTGGCTGTGTCGGAAAAAATGCGGTCTCAGATTCGAGGGCTCCGGCAGGCTTCGGCTAATGCGATGAATGGTATTTCCTTCATCCAGACTACAGAAGGGTACTTACAGGAAACGCAGGATATTCTTCAGAGGCTCCGGGAACTGGCGGTACAATCTGCGAATGGGATTTACACGCAAGAAGATCGGATGCAGATCCAGGTGGAAGTATCCCAGTTGATCGACGAAATCGACCGGATCGCGTCCCATGCTCAGTTCAACGGTATGAATCTACTGACAGGCAGATTTGCCCGCGCCGCAGGAGAAAATGTGGTAACCGCTTCCATGTACTTCCAGATTGGTGCCAACATGGATCAACGGGAACGGGTGTATATCGGAACAATGACAGCCGCAGCCCTCGGAGTGCGGCAGGTAGGAAGCGGAAAACTCCTTTCCCTCTCCACGCCGGATGATGCCAACCGCTCTATTGGTGTACTGGACGTGGCACTGCGAACTGTCAACAAGCAGAGGGCTGATCTGGGTGCATATCAGAACCGTCTAGAGCATGCCATAAGAGGAATCGATATTGGCGCAGAGAACCTGCAGGCAGCTGAATCGAGAATTCGGGATGTAGATATGGCAGCGGAGATGGTGGAATATACGAAGAACCAGATTCTGCTGCAATCAGGTACTGCCATGCTCGCACAGGCCAACACAAAGACACAATCTGTATTGCAACTCCTGCAATAGAGTAGTATCATATAGGAGTAGTAAAAGCTTCGTTCTTTGACAAACACCCTCCGTATGCAGCAGCAAGGAGAGGTTTCGGTCCAAATCCGAAGCCCTCTCTTTGTTGCTTAGGGGGAGCGGAACGGCAGGGAAGCGCGATGTGGCCCTGAAAAATTCCCCTGCAGGCATACAAAACGAAGGCGAGGGATGCCTTCGGTATATTTCAAGGAGGGTTATCCAATATGATCATTAATCACAACATCAGTGCCATGTACGCCAACCGGGAACTTAGTTTCCGAAACGTGGATGTATCCAAAAACATCGAAAAGCTGAGTTCCGGGATGCGGATTAACCGCGCAGGCGACGATGCTTCCGGATTGGCGGTCTCGGAAAAACTTCGCAGCCAGATTCGGGGTTTGAACCAGGCAACCCGTAACATTCAAAACGGGATCTCTTTCATTCAAACAACAGAAGGGTTCCTGCAAGAAACGCAAGACATTCTTCACAGGATTCGGGAATTGGCCGTACAATCCGCGAACGGTATCTACACTCAGGAAGACCGACTCCAGATCCAAGTGGAAGTGTCCCAGTTGGTGGATGAAATCAACCGGATTGCGTCCCATGCCCAGTTCAACGGTATGAACATCCTAACCGGTGCCTTTGCCAGAAACTCGGCAACCGGCGCAGTGATGAGATTCCAGATCGGGGCAAATATGGACCAATCCGAACAGGTTTACATCGGGACCATGACCGCTCAGGCCCTCGGTCTTCAGGCAGCTCAGGGTGGACAGGGAATGATCTCTATTTCCACGGTAGAAAACGCTAACCAGGCGATCGGAATCCTAGATGTGGCTTTAAAGACAGTTAGCAAGCAGAGAGCCGATCTGGGTGCATACCAGAACCGTTTTGAAATGGCCAGCAAGGGAGTGGCGATCGCAGCTGAAAACCTACAGGCTTCCGAGTCCAGAATTCGCGATGTGGACATGGCAAGTGAAATGGTTTCTTTCGTTAAGAACCAGATCCTTACCCAGGCTAACACCGCAATGCTGGCTCAGGCCAACATGCAAACCCGGTCCGTGCTTCAACTCCTCGGCTAACACAACAACAGTACTCCGTTCCGTCATCATCGAGAGATTGCTGGACGTCATCTCTCGAACACATTCCTGGAAGGAAGGGTTCGCGCTCCCTTCCTTTCAGCCCTTTACAGGGAGGTAATTGTATGTCTCTGGAAGTGACCCCTTACCGAAACATCGAAAACTCGCACTTGATCCCCTCGCTTGCCTCTACCGGTAACTTGTCCACAGAACAACGGAGCTCGAATAGCGAAGAAGCAAACCAGTCCCAGGGAAAGGTTCCTTTTCTCATCGTAGAACAGAACCTGAAAGAACTGGACGGTTTTACCAGGTTTCTCAACCGCAGACTTAAGTTTTCCTTCAACGAAGAGTTACAGCAGGTGGTGGTCAAGATCGTTGAAGGAGACACCGATAAAGTAATTAAGGTACTTCCCCCGGAAGAAATACAAAAACTTCATCTACGGATCCGGGAAACTCTCGGTATCCTGTTCGATCAACTCATTTGAATCTGATTGGGGGAAACAGGGGTACGCGTGGCCGACATATCCATACCAGGGATCTCAAGTAAATACAAAAGCGAGGAATTGATCAAGAAACTCGTCGAAGTGGAAAAGATCCCTCTGAAACGGATGGAAGAGTCGGTAACGAACCTCAAGACCCAACAATCCACCTGGCGAGAGCTTCAGCAAGGGATGACCCAATTAAGGGAGCGCGCTAGAAGTCTTTTCGGATTCCAATCTCCCTTCAACGAACGAACGGCCAAATCGGAAGACCCCTCTATTCTAACAGCCACAGCAACCCGGGATGCTGTAGAAGGCTCCTACGAAGTAGAAGTCAGAAAGATGGCTCTGGCAGATAAGTTTCTATCCGATTCCCTCCCATTAGATCTTGAAATCCAAGCAGGTCGATACGGTTTCAAAGTGGGAAATCAGGAAGTATCCTTCCAATTTCGAGGGGGCAGGCTATCCGCTTTCGTAGAGCTACTGAAGGAAAAGGGTAGGGACATCCTTACGGCCGGGGTCGTAAAAGATACGGCCCAAACGCAGGTGATGTACATCGAATCCCTCAAACCTGGTAAGGAAAACCAGATAACCTTCACAGAAGCTTCCACCGAACTGGGGGAACGTCTGGGCCTATTGAAAAAAGATTCTTCTACCTCAAGAGTTATCAAAATCGATCAGACACTTCTAACCACAGCGAAGATCCTCAAAAATCCTTCTGCCATACGAATCGAGGGAAATACTCTCCACCTTGGTACGGGTGGGGAACTGGAAATTCCCCTCCAACCCCCTTTTACCATCACCCCTTCTATGGTGTTGGAGGCAGAGCTTCGGTTAAGAAAAACTGCCGAGGGTCCTCCTCCCCCTCCCGCTCCGCCACCCGGTCCTTCCATTCCAGAAAGAGGAGGGGTCACCCTTTCCGATGTGACTGTTCTCAATAGTCCTTCGAAAGTGGTACTTCCAGAATGGAAACCACCACCTCCTCCCGAAATCGTCGATGATTTCAATATTCTATCTCTCCAAACCGATGGGCGTGTAACCTCTCTTCCACCAGTAGAAGAAACGATACAGTTCAGGACAGTTCAAGTACCTTTGGACACCCTGGGAAACAGGGTGGAATCGATCCTTCTGAAGAATAGGAATACCCTTCGAGAATTGGAAATTAAGAGTATACGATTATACGATCCCTCTACGAGAGGAGAGTATCGTCCATTACACCCCATCTCCACTGCTCAGGATGCGGAAATCCTTGTCAACGGGATTCCTTTGACACGAAGTTCCAATACCATAGACGATGCCATCCCCGGAGTTACCCTTTCCCTAAAAAAACCTGGTCAAGGGAATATCAAACTTTCCATCGAGCCAGATAGGGAAAAAGTAAAGGACTCCATCATTGCTTTTGTAGGAACCTATAACAGACAGATGGCGCAGATAAATATCCTCACCCGCAAGGATGAAGCTGTGCTGAACGAAATCACCTATCTGAAGGAAGAGGAACGAGAAAAAGCCAAAGAAAGACTGGGCCTCTTGCAGGGAGATGTAGGGCTGATGCAGCTGAAGAATACGTTTCAATCCATCCTGATGAACCCCTATCCTACCCGCCTGGGACAGGATCTCTCCCTCCTTTCCCAAATTGGGATATCTACCAATGCCCAAGCAGGGGGCTTACGGGGGATCGATGTGTCGAAACTTCGGGGATACCTGGAAATCAACGAACAACTTCTGGATACATCATTACAAAAAAATTTTCAGGCAGTGAAGGATCTCTTCGGCTATGACTCGGATGGGGATCTGGTTCCCGATTCAGGGGTCGGAGTTTCCATGGATACCTTCCTCCGGCCGTACGTGCAGACAGGAGGAATCATTTCCATGAAACTGAGCACCCTGGATACGCAGATTTCTTCTACCAACCGAAGGATTGAGTCGTACAATCAGTATTTAAACCGGTACGAACAGGATCTGAAACGAAAATACGGGGCCATGGAAAGCACACTTAACTCTCTAGAGAAAAGTTCTTCTGCCCTAGAAAGGTTTAACAACAGTAACCAAAACGCTCGATAATGAAAATAAGGAGCTGTCTGTGAAGATTAAGCTGGATGGTCAACCTTTGAGCTATACCCTCGAAGGAGAGCAAAACCTTTATCAAATTCTTACCAGTATTGCCCAATGGCTTAGCCCGCAAAAAGCGATAATAACTCAACTTTCATTGAATGGTACCCCGATTGACCACTGGGATCGAAAGAAAATTGAAAACATCTCCCTTGAAGAAATCGACCAACTGGATATTACCACAACTACAGAGAGTGAGCAGGAATTGAATGAACTGGAAATACTCCTAGAGTATTTTCATCTACTAAAAGGTGCTCTGGAAAAAAGGCAGAACAATTCCTTACTGGAAATCCTTAAGGAGTATCCCCACGTCCAACCCACGCTCGAGTATTATCTTCACAATCTCTTTCTTGCCGAGGGAAGCGCGCGGTTTCCCATGGATGGGGCTTCTTCGAGTGAAGAAGAATGGACAAAAGCAGAACAGTTCGTGCAAGCAGTCATTCCCTTATTGGAAGCTCGTCTTTCCGAACTCCTCCATCCATACGAGGCATGCGAAGCTCTGATTCCTATCCTGGATCAAACGAAACAAGAGATCGAACATACTTCCGTACTCCTGCAAACAGGGAGAGACCGGGAAGCTATTCGAAACGTTCTCGCATTCATAGAAATCGTATCAAAGGTCCTTCGGATTCTTGCTCGTCTGAAACCATCCGATCCTCAGGTGCAGGATGTACATAGAACCTTCTCAGAGCCCCTGAAGGAACTGAATGATGCGTTTCTCCATAGAGACTCTGTCCTCATCGGAGACCTACTAGAGTATGAGATTGCCCCTAAAGTAGAAGATCTACGCAGTTTACTATTGAAAACACTTACGGAACGATCGAAATGATCCTTTTACAAACCCAATATCAGTTCTTTGCCAAACCGGATCCGACTCAGAGTCTTATCGCTATCATCATTCTGGGGATCCTGATGGGGACCTTCTTTCTTTGGGCGATCCTAACCTCCCGTACCAGTAACAAACCTGGCGCATTTAGCAAAAGAGCTTTTCGAAAACGTGCGAAGAAGCTGGGATTATCCAGGGCTCTGATTCATCAATTGGAGTACTATTTAAAGGCGACAAAACACTTAAGCCCTTTACGAGTGCTGGAAAATAGTAAAGCTCTCGATGGTTTCCTCCGCAAATCTCTTGCGTGGATCGATGCACAGAACCTAACGGAAGAAGAGAAGGAGAAACGGAAATTTATCCTCTACCAGATTCGTCAGACCATTGAAGCAAATACCCGCGAAGAAAAGATTCTTTCCTCTACCTTGAGCTTACCCCTAAATACCGAGGTTACCATCAAAACTCCATCGGGAGAATCGTATCCCAGTTATATTACCTCCAACATGCAAAGCATGCTGGGACTGGAATGTCCGATCGCAGAAGAAAAAGGGAAAGGGTATCCCTGGAAAAAAGATGAAGAACTGGGGATCGTGATCGTCAGAGGTGGGACAGAAGTATATGCCTTCAAAACAAAAGTTCTCGGATACAAACGCGTTAGGGGGGTGTTATCGGTTTTTGTTGCACATGGCCGTAATCTGAAACAGATACAGAAACGCAAATATCGACGGAAAGAAATTTCGAGACCTGCGATTTTCTATCCTGTAGAAGTCGTCCAGACCTCCAAGGGAAAGGAGATCGAAAAACAGGCGGTTGTAAACAGGAACCGCAGAGGACTCGGAACTCTGCAGGATATTTCGGCGGGAGGCTGTGCTATCCTTACCCGGGGGCCCCTCCCCCCAGGAAGTTTGATCCGCATAGAGTTCGAAACCGAACGGGGAAAACCGATTCTGGGGTACGGGAAGGTAAAAGGAGTAACGAAAATACCTCGAGGTGGAATTATGCATGTCCAGTTTACCAATCTATCCCGGCAACATCTAACCAAGATTCTAGACTATATCTATGAATACACAACCTTGACAGCTAGGGCAGGAAAGTCGGCTTAACGTTTATGAGTTCTAAAAACACACGGCTTGACGTTTATCTCTTTTTCTCGTAAAAAAATTCCATGAAAATAGTAGAGCTGAAAGAGCTGGAAAGAAAGAATGGAGAACTTCACTATAGAAAAATCTATACGGCAAAAGCGGTTCTTGAATTCCCCCAAGAAACGATCGAACGTCCCATCGAAATCGTGATCGAACATACAGCATTAGGACAGGTACATGCGAAGGTGACTCTGAAAGAACCCATCGGTTACCCATTACTCCCTGTTCTCAAAGATCTTTCTTCCTACGCTTCTGAACTGTACAGAAAGGGGCAGCTACCCTGATCCAGTATCTTTCATCATCTCCCGAAACAACCCGTGAAATCGGGAGGAACATTGCTTCTACTATCCAAGGCGGATCTATCCTCCTTCTAGAAGGCAGTCTGGGGAGCGGGAAAACTACCTTTGCCCAAGGGGTAGCGGAAGGTTTGGGGATTATCGAACCCCTCAGGAGTCCCACGTACTTATATGTGATCGAATACGAAGGTAGAATACCCCTGTACCATATAGATCTCTACAGGGTGGAAGAGGAGGAGTTCCTGGAAGAACTAGGGCTTCGAGAGCTGCTCTATGGAAGTGGAGTCTCTGTCGTAGAATGGTGGACAAAATTTTCTGCCTTTTTTCCCGAACAGGCGATCCGTGTGTCTTTTAGGATTCTCCCTGGAGGGGATCGATCCATTACCGTGGAAGGTTGGTATCCATGAACCTACTGGCTATCGATACTTCCACTGAAATTCTTTCCATCTACGGTTCTGCTGGATCGAAGACGATGGAGCTTACCCGGGACATCGATCTACGGCACTCTGAACAACTCATTCCTCTTACCGATTGGGTTCTTGGCCAACTATCCTTAAGACCAAAGGACCTCGAACTAATCGTGACAGCGGGCGGACCGGGCTCTTTTACGGGACTACGAATCGGGATGGCCTTTGCCAAAGGACTTTCAGGAGGGATTGGTTGCCCCTACGTCAGTGTTCCTACTCTGGATGCCTACGCTCACCGTTTCATCAAGGTGTGCGATTCGTTTATAGCTCCTGTTATCGATGCGAAAAAGAATAGATTCTACACGGCTCTATGGAAAGGAATGCAACGGATCACTGAATACCTGGATATCACGTCCGAAGAATTTCTCCATTTGATACCAGAAGGGACCCCTTGCATCCTTACCGGACCACACGCTCATGTAATGAAAACCCTCCTTCCCAATGACAGATACATTCTGGATCCCTCACATCGGTGTGGAGTAGCCCTTCTTTTGGCCAGACTCGGACTGGAAAAATACCAATCGGAAGGACCCGCGAGGGATGATGAAGGGCCCCTCTACATTCGAAAAAGCGATGCGGAAATAGCAAAGGATCTTCTATGACCGAAGAACATACAAACGACGTGGAAGGATTGATAGAACTGGAAGAAATCCTTCCAGAAGAAAATGAAGAATCCAGCACTGTAGACATGGCTCCGGGTGAAGAAAAGGTATTTTTGCTAGAGAACCCCTGCACACAGAGGTTGATCCATTCATTCACAACCCACAGGATGCCATGGGTTTTGCTGGACAAGAAGTTGAATCTTCTCTGGCGAAACGATGCCCATGCGACTGTATATCCAGAGTTCAAACCAGGGGACAACTTTATCGCCTATTTTTATAAATACCTGGGAGAAGAAGAAGTCGGCCACATCTATCGCTCCATCCTTTCGAAAGAGCAAGGGTATAGCTATCAAGGCAAACTGGAGTACAAGACAGTCGAACGGGCGAAGATCATTGCGAATATCACCCTCTCTCCCCTCTTTTTCGATCCAGACGGGAAGGATACCCCTACGGGATTTGTCTGCCATTTCGATGATGTGACTTCCGATATCCAGAACATCCTTCAGCAAACCTTCAAGAGTCTGCTGGAAGCCTCTAAACTGAAGGATAACGATACAGGGAACCATATCGAACGGGTAAATGCGTACTCTGCCCTACTGGCTGAATTTTTCTTTCGAAAACGATCCTTTCCGCAGATCGACCAGGATTTCATCAACGATATCAGGTTCCTAGCAGCCATGCATGATGTGGGGAAGATCGGTACTCCGGATGATATCCTCAACAAAAAAGGCCCCCTGGAACCCTGGGAATGGGACATCATGAAGGAACATACGAAGAACGGAGCCTTCCTCCTCAGCACCTACCCAAACCCTATGGCTAAAGAGATCGCTCTTTCCCACCACGAAAAATGGGATGGGACCGGGTACCCCTATGGGCTTGCTGAAGAAATGATTCCCCTCTCTGCCCGTATCGTGGCTCTATCGGATGTGTACGATGCCCTTCGTTCCAAGCGAAGCTACAAGGACTCTATCCAACATGAAGGGGCACGCGCCATTATTGAAAAGGGCATCGGTTCTCATTTCGATCCGCGAATTGGAAAGGCTTTCTTAGAACTAGACAAGGAATTCGACAATATTTATTCCAGATTGGCCGACTCTTGATCACACCTCATTGAGGATACTTTTTCTACTCAGCTATGTTTCATCCTTTTTTTTCTTCTGGTCCAATAATGGTTCAATGGAAGGCAAAGCTCCCGTACTCTGGAGGGCTTCGCGGTTCTCCCTCTGGATATTCTCATACACCTCTTTCCGATAGACCTTTACTTTCTTGGGGGCCTTGATTCCTAATTTGACCTGATCTCCTTTTATATCCACCACAGAGATTTCGATGGAATCCCCGATCATGATACTCTCATTGGCCCGTCTGGATAGAATCAACATACTCAATCCTTCAATGCCGCCAATTCATCCAGGATCACATGCTTTACCCTCCAGTTGGGATTAAGAGAGATGGATTGCCTGCCGATTTTCCTCTTCCGGTTGATCAAGACCGGCCCCTGAAGGTTGGCTGTCATCCGATTCTGGTTCTCTGGTATGGTTACAATAGAAAAAACTAGTAGATCATCCGGGTGGTCCAGCTGGAGGTCTTCTAAATCTTCCTCGGCAACATCGGGTGTATAATCCGGACGAAAAAGGAGAGGGTTGATTAGGACAAAGGCAATTTCGGGCACATCGAGGGATTGTAACCAGTAGAAGGGCTGCTGGCTGGCATCCAGAAGAGCAAACATTTTGAATTGTTCGAAACCGATCAGCCCATGGGGGAATTGGATCACCTGCCTCTCGTCGATTTCCAGAGGGCCATAGGCTTTTGTAACAATCTTCATATCACCTCAAGAAATCCAGAAGGGTAGGTTGCAGGATCCGGGCAGCGGTAGACAAAGCCGCCTTGTGGGTGTTTTCCATCAATTTCAGGTCGATTATTGCTGCAGTCATATCGAGATCCTTCGTTTTAGAATACATCTCTTTCATGTCAGGAATTTCGGTTTGTAACCGCGCATATGTATACTCGAGCCTTTTTCCCTGGGCACCGATATCTCCCAAAGTGGCAAGAAGACTGTGTAGAGCATTATCGATCCCCCGCAGCCCTCGTCCTCCCACTTCACTGTTGTTTCCTTTCAATAGATCATCACGCAGCTTGATCACCATATCGAAAACAGAGCCCCCAAATGTTCGGACAGTGGGATCCAGATTCGCGGGAGGAGGAGAAGATCCATCCCGCAAAAGCCCGAGTTCCTGTAATACCTTTCCATTGGGAGGATCCTGGAGCCAGATCTGATGGGGAGTGGTCGATTCCAGTACGAGGCTTCCTCGTACGGGGTCTAGTCTTGCTTTTACCGGTGCTTCCGAATCGTTGATCTTTGAAATGATGGCGTGGATCGAATCTCCCGCTTTCAGATCTATTTCCACTCCATCGATGAAGATCTTGGCATCCTCCCTGAGAACATACTCGGAGGCCTCCTTAGCAGAATAGAGTTGCTGATTCTCTGCCCAGAAGACCCTGTTTCCTGGATAGTTCAACCGGATGTAAGCTCCATCGGAAACTTCTGCCCGGTTCTCCGTGATAGTTCCGATGTATTCCACCTGAGTGACTACACTTTCCCCCATACCCCCAACATGACCTAATACTGGCCGAAAAGGTAATGCACCAGTCTTGTCTCCTGAAAATAGGGTAGTGCCATCTCCATTACGAGCATTGGCTATTTCTACCAGCTGATTCAACAGCTGATTTACTTCCATCCCCATTGCTTTCAGGTCATCCTTTCCATAGGTTCCATGCGCTCCCTGGACGGAAATCTCTCTCACCCTCTGAAGAATCTCGACTGCTTCTCGCACTTTGTCCTCGGTGATCTTCAGGTTTCCTTGCGCATACTCCACATTCTTACTGAACTGCTCCAACCGGTGGATCCCCGACTGGTACCTTACGGCATGGGCAGCAGCAGTGGGGTCATCCCGTAGGTTCAAAATCCTGGTCTGTCCTGCCATTTTATTCTGTACCGAGTTCATCCGATATTCCCGCTCTCGCATATAAAACTGCATATCGGTATTGGGCATGTTGGTGCTGATTCGTTTCATTCTTCCTCTATGCTCCTATTCTGTTGATGATGGTATCCAGCATCCGGGTAAACTCGGTGATGAATCTGGCTACCGCAGCATACCCGTGCTGGAACTTGATCATCTCCGCAATTTCTTCGTCGATATTTACCCCGGATAGGGATTCCCGCATGTCTCGTAGATCTTTCATGATCTGCTGCTGGGTTCGGAGCATGATCTCCGCTTGCTCCCCCTTGAGCCCGATCGATGCAGTCGCATCGGCAAAGTAGTCGTCGAAGGTAGTCTTCTTCCCGATCATTACAGGATGGTTGCGCAAGGAGGCGATGGCCAGAGCAGCTGCCCCATCCCCTGGCTGACCGGGCCTACCAGCTGATCCAAAGGAGGCCACGATAGATGCAGGTTCCAGAACCAGTTGCCGGTTTACCTCGATCCATCCGCTAGGATGGGATAGGGGCGCCACCGCATAGGAGAGACCTCCTCCCTGGAGGGAAAATACCGCATCTGCCCTTTCCCAGTCGAAAGATCCCTCAGGCCCCGACTGTCTCAAGATCCCTGTGTATCCTACAAGAAACTGTCCCGTATCTTCCAGATGACGGATTACAAAATCCGGGAACGCCACATCCGAGGAAGGAGTCCCTTTCAAAGAAAGTCTTCCCTCCCGATCCAGCCGGGCTGTGATCTCTGCTCCAGAGGTATTGATTCGCTGGATCACATCCCCCACTGTATCCGTTGCATAGTAGGGTACACGTATGTTCCCTTTTGGGCCTGGTAGAATCATTTCCCCCGAAATTCCCAGGATATCCTGCGGATTCAGAGGATGGGAACCCGAAATCCGGAAAATGTAACTCGCATCGTACACCCCATCCCCGTTCCTATCGTAATTGCCTGCAAGATTATTGATGGAAGGATACTCGGTAAAAAAATCATTTCCTGTTTTCTGGTTCAATCCATAGCCGGCCCTGTGGATTTCGTTCACCAGATCGATGAAATTGAGGGTAAAGGTATCC
>CALKLC010000121.1 GCA_937991975.1 uncultured Spirochaetales bacterium
AGCTCTTTACCATGGGAAATATGGTATACCTGCTATAGCTGATATAGCATATAAAGACGCAAGCCCGGAAGAATACGATGCCCTCCTGGTACCAGGAGGGTGGGCACCGGATAAAATTCGGAGGTTCACCGAGGTGAGGGATTTGGTAAGAGCCCTTGATAAACGGGGAGCGGTTCTGGGTCAAATCTGTCACGCGGGATGGGTATTCATATCAGCGGGAATTCTAAAAGGGCGGAAAGTTACAAGTACCCCAGCCATCAGGGATGATATGGAGAATGCAGGGGCCATCTGGGTGGATGAGCCTGTGGTTCTGGACAGGAACCTTGTCTCAAGCCGAAGACCCCCCGATTTACCCCATTATCTAAGAACTCTAATCGAACTTCTAAGTAAAACGTGAATTCTGTATGGTGCAGTTGACCTGGGGGGAGTATCTCCTTTAGAATACTCGGACCCATGCCAAAACGCACAGATATCTCGAAGGTTCTAATTATCGGTTCCGGTCCCATTGTGATTGGGCAGGCTTGCGAGTTCGATTACTCTGGCACCCAGGCTTGTAAAGCATTGAAGTCCCTTGGGTACAGGATCGTGCTGGTGAATTCCAATCCAGCCACCATCATGACGGACCCAGGAATGGCGGATGCTACCTACATTGAGCCTCTCAACGAATACGCGCTGACTGAAATCATCAAGAAGGAACGACCCGATGCCTTACTACCCAATCTGGGTGGGCAAACAGGACTGAACCTTTCCTCCATCCTGGCGAAGAAAGGGATTCTGGAACAGTACGGAGTGAAAGTCATCGGAGTAAACGTGGATGCCATCGAGCGGGGAGAAGATCGAGTAGCCTTTAAACAAACGATGATGAAGCTCGGCATTGACATGCCACGGAGTGAAGCGGTGAATTCGGTTGAGGATGCAGAACGGGTAGCGGATGCATTGGGCTATCCTGTAGTGATCCGGCCTGCCTACACTCTGGGTGGAACCGGAGGAGGCCTGGTATACAACCGAGAGGAGCTTCAAACTGTAGCCTCCCGGGGACTGGCAGCCAGTATTGTCCATCAGGTACTGGTAGAAGAATCGGTCCTCGGATGGGAAGAACTGGAACTGGAGGTAGTGCGTGACTCCAGGGGGCAAATGATAACAGTGTGTTTTATCGAAAATGTGGATGCTATGGGTGTCCATACGGGAGATTCTTTCTGTGTGGCCCCCATGTTGACAATTACGCCAGGGTTACAGAACAAACTGCAGGAGTATGCCTATCGGATCGTAGAATCCGTTGGGGTCATTGGCGGGACGAACATCCAGTTCGCCCACGATCCTAAAACGGATCGAGTGGTAGTGATCGAGATCAATCCCCGTACATCCCGTTCTTCTGCCCTGGCTTCGAAGGCTACCGGTTTCCCCATCGCCTACGTTTCTTCCCTCCTTGCCGCAGGTGTCACATTGGACGAACTCCCCTACTGGAAAGAGGGAACCCTCGATAAATACACCCCCTCAGGGGACTATGTGGTGGTGAAGTTTGCAAAATGGGCGTTCGAAAAGTTCGAGGGTCTGGAAGATAAGCTCGGGACCCAGATGAAGGCCGTGGGAGAAGTGATGAGTATCGGGAGAACTTATAAGGAAGCTCTCCAGAAAGCGATCCGATCTCTTGAGATGGGCCGCTACGGGTTGGGATTTGCCAAAGATTTCCATAAGAAATCCTTAGAAGAGTTGATGAACCTATTAAACCAGCCTTCCAGTGAAAGGCAATTCATCATGTATGAAGCCCTCCGGAAAGGGGCGACTGTTGAAGAACTCTATCGAAAAACCTTCATAAAGCCGTGGTTCATTCAGCAGATGAAGGAACTGGTGGAACAGGAAGAACAAATTCTACAATACAGGGGGAAATGGCTACCGGATGATCTTCTGCGGAAGGCAAAGCAGAACGGGTTTGCCGATCGGTATCTGGCGCTGCTATTGGGAGTTCCGGAACAACAGATTCGGGATCAGAGGATCGCTCTGGGAATTACACAGGCTTGGGAAGCTGTACCTGTCAGTGGAGTGGAACAGGGAGCTTACTACTATTCCACCTACAACGGAACCGATAAGGCTCCTGTGAGTACAAAGAAAAAAATCATGGTGTTAGGCGGAGGGCCCAATCGGATCGGGCAGGGAATTGAGTTTGATTATTGCTGCGTACACGCTGCATTCGCGATTCGCGAGGCGGGATATGAGTCGATTATGGTGAACTGCAACCCCGAAACTGTCTCCACTGACTACGATACTTCGGATAAGCTGTACTTTGAGCCCCTGACCGTAGAGGATGTACTGGCCATCTACCAGAAGGAAAAGCCCGAAGGAGTAATCGTCCAGTTCGGCGGACAAACTCCGTTGAACATCGCAGCAGAACTATCTATCGCAGGGGTGAGGATTCTCGGTACTTCCACCGATGCGATCGATCTGGCGGAAGATCGTGATAGGTTTCGGCGGGTAATGGAAACACTGCGGATTCCACAGCCAGCATCCGGCATGGCTGGGTCTCTGGAAGAGGCAATGGAAATAGCTGCCCGAATCGGATACCCCCTGATGGTGCGGCCTTCCTATGTACTAGGAGGCAGGGGGATGAAGATTGTGCTGGACGAGGAAATGCTACGGCAGTATGTTTCGGCGGCAGTTGCCCTTTCACCTGAGCGGCCTATTCTGATCGACAAATTTCTGGAAAACGCCATCGA
Source organism: uncultured Spirochaetales bacterium (assembly GCA_937991975.1). Taxonomy (GTDB): domain Bacteria; phylum Spirochaetota; class Spirochaetia; order DTKZ01; family DTKZ01; genus DTKZ01. The sequence continues at coordinate 2,712 of CALKLC010000121.1, forward strand.
AACCGAGGCAGATGCAATATCGGATGGTGAAGATGCGTTCGTCCCTGCCATCATGGAACATATCGAATATGCGGGGGTACATTCCGGTGATTCAGCCTGTGTAATTCCACCGGTGAATATTTCTCAAAAACACCTTTCGACCATTGAGGAATACACTCGACGGATTGCGATGGAACTGAATGTGGTAGGTTTGATGAACATACAGTATGCCATTTGCGAGGATTTGGTGTATATCCTGGAAGCGAATCCCAGGGCTTCCCGCACCGTACCCCTCGTTTCGAAGGTGTGTAATATTCCCATGGCCAAAATTGCCACCCAAATCATGATTGGGAATCGGAAACTCGCTGATTTTAATCTCACAAAGAAACCGATTCCCCATTTTGGCGTAAAGGAAGCGGTGTTTCCCTTCAACATGTTTCCCGAAGTGGATCCCGTGCTGGGGCCGGAGATGCGTTCCACCGGCGAAGTACTGGGCCTGGCAGACTCGTTTGGATTGGCTTTCTACAAATCCCAGGAAGCAGCCCAGTCCCCTTTACCCCTGGAGGGCAACATCCTCATTACCGTGGCGGATCGAGATAAAAAAGCCATCGTTGAACCTGCGCGGCACTTTCAGCAGTTAGGATTCACAATTCTTGCCACAGAGGGAACTGCTGCTTTTCTCCAGAACCACGGGATACGGACCCGGCTCGTTTCAAAGGTGTATGAAGCTCGACCCAACATTGTGGATGCCATAAAGAATGGCGAGATAGGGCTTATCATCAATACACCTGCAGGGAAACAGAGTGAGACAGACGATTCTTTCATCCGGAAGAACGCCATTAAGTACAGGATTCCTTACATTACCACTACAGCTGCAGCCCTTGCCGCAGTAAAGGGAATCGCTGCCCGAAGGAACGGAAACTACATGGTGAAGTCTTTACAGGAATACCATAGGGATCGAACCCTCTAGAGGGCATACGTTCCCTCTGCCATTTCTACTAATCGATTTAAATCTAAGATCTGGATTCGTTTTTTCGTCACTTTGCCTAGAATCCCTTGTTCCCTTAATTCGGAAATGATTCGATTAAAGGTAGCTCTGTGCATATTCAAGGCTAAAGCCATCTCCTGCTGCGTAATATGGGGGCGAATCTCCGCCTTATTTTTCCCATATTGAGCCAGATCGCAGAGTAGTCGGCAGACTTTCCCGCGAACGTCTGTACTCTGCAAATCACAGAGGTGATGGAGCAATACCCCTACTTTATAGGCCAGAAACGAAGTAAGGTTTCGCTGTAATTCGGGATGTTTAGGAAAAAGCACAGATTCCAGGAGTTCTCGAGAGAAAAAATATACTACTGAATCTATCACTGCCCTGTAAAGAGCATACACAGGCATCCCATTAAAATAGGCAGCATCCCCAAATAGGTTTTTTTCAGGAACGTATAGAAGAATCGCCTGGTTCCCGTCCGGGCTATAGGATTCCAGGCGTAGAATTCCCTTCTGAATATAGTAGATCCCGTTGATCCGTTCCCCCGTGCCGAACAACTGCTGATTTTCTTTGATGGTAAGGCGGGTACCGTAAGAAATAACAGATTCCCAGATACCGCACATAGATTGCATCCATAGAGAGAAATGCCTTCTGCACGCTAGAATATCGTTGGGGTCACTCATTTCGCGGCTTACTAAATTGGTCACAAATAAAACTGTACAGAGTGATCAAGGTGTTGTCAATTGAGAGGGTGGGTTAGGAATTCGATAGGAGGATTCCTTTTTTTAAACACTGAACAACCTCTTCTTCGGTAATAGGAAACGACATATTGTAAATCCGGCTGTTCTGCCGGCAGGCGAATCGGGCAATAGTTTGAAGTTGTTCATCTGAAGGATTGGGCAGTCCCAGATCTTTTAGGGAAAGGGGGAGGCCCAAATCCTTATAGAGGCTCAGAAGAGCATTCAGTTCATGCGTTGGTCTTTTTTCCAGCAATACCTGAACGATCAGACCCACTGCTACCTCTTCCCCGTGGAGGTTCCCCCGAAGTTCCGGAAGAAGAGTAAAGCCCTGGGAAATTGCATGGGCGGCTGCCACACCGCACCCTTCGAATCCAAGGCCGCTCAGAAGAACAACGGCCTCCACCAATTCCTCAATTTCCTCGCTGGAGACCCCGTTTTGGATATCACTGAGAGCTTTCCGCGCAGTTGCAAATACTGTTTCCTGACAGAGTTTCGCCAGGCGTATAGCCGTAAGGGTTTGTCTGCCCCCAAAAAAATTGAATGCCCCGGATTTGTAACATTCTTCTGCCTCGTAGTAGGTTGCTAACGCATCGGCAATTCCGGACTTGAGGAATCGGAGGGGGGCCTGACGGATTACCTTTGTATCCACAATTACCGCGTCAGGGTTTGTGGAAAGAAAGAGGGGTCCCAGAAAGTTCCCCTCTTCCGTGTAGGTAATAATAAGTCGACTGGTTGCTGCGTCGTTTGAAGCAACTGTAGGGACTACCACCACAGGCACATTCAAATGAAGCTTTATTGCTTTGGCAGTGTCCAGCACTTTCCCTCCCCCTATTCCTACCGCCATATCGCAGCCTGAACCCTGTGCATTCGCAATTTGCCGTTGGATCTCTTCCGGGGAGATTTCCCCCCCAAAAGAGCTGTAGGTAAAGGAAGGTACTGTTTGGGACACGGCCGATCCGTACAGACCCCAGACCCGGGGGTCAGAAATGATAAAAGGGCGTTTCCCAAAGGGAGAAATGTGTTCTCCCAGTGTTTCCAGAAGTCCTTCCCCTTGGATGTATAATCCCGGAAAGCCCATGATTCGCATAGGATTACTCTTTATACCCCGCTTCCTGTTTCGCTTTTTCAACTGCTTCTAAATAGATTTTCAACCACCTGTCCCCATACTTTGCTGTATACCAGTCCATCATGGCCTGGCGCGCTCCCATAAAAGTTGCTTTCTCTTTCGCAGTAGGTTCGTAAATTGTACCTCCTGCTTTCTTGAATTCCTCGTCAGCCTTTGCTTCCTGGTTTCGGTTGAACTCGGTCTGTTTACTTGCTGCATATTTGTACCCCTCCAGTACGACGGTTTGCAAATTCTGAGGCATAGATTTCAGCCATCGATCGTTGACAAAATAGAATCCATAGAGGAATGTATGACGGTCCAGGATCCCAAACTTGATATGCTCATGAAACTTATTCGAAATAATATCGGGGGTTGCGTTTTTAGTGCCCTCTACGACACCGGTGGCCAGGGCGGTATACAATTCTCCCCAGGCGACAGGAGCCGGTGCTCCGCCCAGGAACTTGACAAATTCAATCTGGATGGGGGAATTGATGGTGCGGATCTTAACCCCTTTCAGGTCCTCAGCTGTTCGAATGAGCTTTCGGGTGGTAAAAAAGCTTCTCCACCTCCCCCCATCGCACACGGAAGCGAGCACCACGTTGGGGAGTTTCTCCTGGATTGCCTTACCCATCTGCTGGAAGAAAGGTCCAACCATGAGTTTTTCAATTACCGCATCGTTGGGTACCAGGTACTGGAGATCGATTACCGAAAACTCAGGTAAGAAAGGCGTTACGGCAGCGATGGAAGTGTGAGCAGATTCCAGCACATTGTTATTCATCTGCTCCATGTTCTCTTGATAGTTTCCCAGCTGGCTTCCTGGATAGATTTCAACCTTGACCTTTCCCGCACTTTTCTCCTCAATGTATGCCTTTAATGCGGTGGCCCCTACATAGTCATCATTTATGTCTGAAGCGGGGCCTGCATGGGAAAGGCGCAGAACAAAGGGCTTTTCCGGTTGCGCTTTTGGTTGTTCCTGTTTCCCCCCTGCAAATACAAACAAAGTTACCATTGACAGCAGCAGAATAAGAAGACCTCTTGATGCATTTCTCATAGGATAAACCTCCTAAACGTATGTTTGTTTCCTCCCACACAGGGAGGATATAATTGACATTCTGAAAATTGCAGAACCGTTCCTCGTGCGGGTTTGCGCGTTAACTGACCCTCTTACACAGGAAGGCCGAAAAGTTTGGGTAACCATAAACTGATCTCCGGAATAAAGGATATTAAGAGGATCACTGTCACATGTACGATGTAATAAGGAACCATGGTTTTAGCGATGGTTGTGACAGGCAACCCGCTGATGGTGGACGCTGCGAAAAGCACCAGACCAAAGGGAGGGGTGGCTAAACCCACTGTCAGGTTTACGCACATCACTACTGCAAAATGAGTGGGGTTGATCCCAAACAGTTTGATTGCCGGTCCAAGAATAGGCCCGAGTATCAGGATCGCAGGCCCTGCATCAAGGAACATGCCCACAAGGAAGAGGAAGAGGTTTACTAACAGTAGGAACAGGTACTTGTTCGGGGTCACCTGGATAATAAACTCGGCAAAATTTTGGGGCAGCCGGGATAGGGTAAGGATCCACCCGAACATCGCTGCTGAGCCGATTACCAGAAGGATTACAGACGCTTGTATACTGCTTTTTTTAAAAATCATCCACACCTCTTTCCATCTGGTGGTCCGCAATAACACGGTACTGAGGAACAGAGCATACGTTACCGCAATGATGGCTGCTTCTGTGGGGGTGATGATCCCTGAAAGGATGCCACCCAAAATAATGAAGGGTGTGAGGATAGGAAGAATCCCCTGGTAGATTCCTTGCAAGCTCTCCTTCAAGCTTAAACGGATGCCGACCGGGAAGTGGTGCTTTTCGGCGAGGGCAGCAGTCATAAGCATGAGGGCTATACCCATCAGTATTCCCGGTATAATGCCCGAAGCAAATAGGGCTCCAATCGACACTTCCATAACGTAGGAATACACAATCATGATGATACTGGGGGGGATGATCGGTCCGATGATGGAGGAAGCGGCAGTTACAGCAGTGGAGTATTCCTTGCTATAGCCATCCTTTACCATAGCGGGAATAAGGATAGAACCTAATGCAGAGGTGTCAGCCACAGCAGAGCCGCTTAATCCTGCGAAAAGAATACTGGCCAGAATGTTTACATGGGCCAGCCCGCCGCGTAACCGTCCCACAAAAACCTGAGAAAACCGTACAATACGTTCTGTTATTCCTCCTCGGTTCATAATTTCTCCCGCAAGGATAAAGAGGGGGACGGCCAGGAGTTCAAATTTGCCTATTCCTGCTAGGGCTCTTTGAATAAGCGTTCCAATCATGAATGATTTGCCTGTGAATAGGAGTTCCACAAACGGACCAAATGCCAGGGCAAACACTATCGGAATTCCCAGCAAACCTGCTATAACTACCAGGAGTATAAACATCACCTAACCTCTTTTTCCCTTGAACGTAAGTAAAACGAGTACGATCTCTTCCAGGCAATACAAGCCCAATAGAAAGTATCCCAACGGCAAGGCCCCATACATGTACCCATACCGGATCCATTCAAGGGTGGGAAAAATCTGGTTCATGCTTTTGATAGTGTGGGGAATTCCGTAAAAAACAATCACCGAGGCAACCCATAGGATGATTAAGGAATGAACCAACTGGAGGTAAGGTTTTACAGGGGCAGGTAATTTTTTAGGTAAAAAATCGATGGCCACATGTTCTTTCAACCTATACCCAATTGGAGCCGCCAGTAGTACCATCCATACCAGTAGGAAGCCTGTGATCTCCTCTGACCACACTATCGGGGAAACAAGCACGTACCGGAATAATACGGCTAACAGCATAACCGTAGAGATACTAATAAGGCAAATACCACAAAGAATAGAACAGATCTTCTGAATCCTATCCAGCAGATAGGAAAGAAGCTTCTTTAATTCCATGGTAAATAACATACTGTCAATCTGAAGTAGAAAAATATCGTTCAAACGACAAAACATGGATTCTTTTTTTCTTAAAGTAAGGCAAATCTTTCAACTGGTACTCGATTGTTTATGGGGAAAGGGAAGGGAGAAGAGTGATCAAAATATCCATATCTTATGGGGGAGAGGCCTGTCTGAACAGGGACATGCAAATCCAAAAAGGTCAGTTTACCCTCTCCAGTAGAGCCGCCACAATTTTGGCACCACTGAGATTAAACCCTTTACACTCTTCATGCATCATGATATATTACTTTCTGTAAGTAAATGGAAGAACAGGAGGAGGGAATGCATCCATCTGAGATACAGACATTGCAAGAAAAAGCTCAAGAGATACGCAGACTCATCATCCAGTCCATCGGTTCCATCGGGGTTGGGCATGTGGGAGGATCTCTTTCCCTGGCGGAAGTGTTAGCCTACCTCTACTTTCATCGCATGCGTGTCGATCCTGCTAATCCCCGGTGGCCTGACCGGGATATCCTGGTACTCTCGAAAGGGCATGCAGGCCCCGCCCTCTACGCTACCCTCGCCTTGAAGGGGTTCTTCCCCATCGAATGGCTCTGGACCCTAAACAAGGGAGGAACGAATCTTCCCAGCCATGCGGATCGGAACAAGACCCCCGGTGTAGACATGACAGCGGGTTCCCTGGGGCAGGGGCTCTCTGCGGCAATTGGGATGGCACTCGCCGACAGGCTGGATGGAAAAAAGAACTATGTATATGCCATTCTGGGAGACGGGGAAAGCAACGAGGGACAGGTGTGGGAAGCTTCTATGACTGCCGCCCATTACCGTTTGGGCAATCTCATAGCCTTTACCGACTATAACAAGATGCAGATCGACGGGTACACGAAGGATATCATGAATCTGGAGGATCTTTCGGCCAAATGGAGATCCTTCAACTGGCACGTGCAACGGATCGATGGTCATAGTATCCGAGCCATCGACGCAGCCGTGACCCTGGCACAGGCAGAACAGGAGCGACCATCGATGATCATCCTAGATACGGTAAAGGGAAAAGGTGTTTCGTGGTCTGAAGGGAAGGTCGGGAGTCACAACATGCCTGTAACAGCAGAGATGGTCCAGCAGGCACTGAAAGAATTGGAAGCGGTGGAAGCTTTAAAGGGGTAAGAAGATGGAAGGTGCAAAAGAACAGAAAGAGATGAGGGCTATTTATACAGAAACTCTTATCGAGATGGCGAAAGAGGATCCCCGGATTGTAGTCCTGGAGGCGGATCTGATGAAAGCTACGGGTACCGGGAGTTTTGGTGCAGCCTTCCCGGATCGGACGTTCAATGTGGGGGTCGCTGAGGCGAATATGGTAGGGATAGCCGCAGGCCTCTCCGCAAAGGGAAAGATCCCCTTTGCGGCAACCTTCTGCTGCTTTGCTTCCCGGAGAGCCTTTGATCAATTCTTCATCTCTGCCAATTATGCTCGATTGAATGTAAAATTAGTGGGTACGGATCCCGGAGTATCTGCAGCCTTCAATGGGGGTACCCACATGTCCTTTGAGGACATTGGGTTGATGCGGACCATTCCCAAACTGGTGATCTTCGAACCCTCGGATCCCGTTTCCCTCAAAGCGCTGGTACGGGAAGCTGCCTCCCACTATGGGTGCACCTACATGCGGCTGCATAGAAAACCGATCCCCCTGCTGTATGCAGAGTCAGAATCCTTTCAGCTAGGCAAAGGGAAGGTGCTGCGGGAAGGGAAGGACGCGGTAATTATTGCCCTCGGTGCCATCATGGTGCCCGAGGCTCTGAAAGCCGCAGAAGTGCTAGCTGGTGAAGGGATCTCTCTGGCGGTGATAGATATCCTCACGGTGAAACCTATCGATAGGGAATTGGTCATCCACTGGGCAAAGGCTACCGGCTGCGTAATTACGGCAGAGAACCACCAGGTGATGGGTGGGTTGGGTTCTGCGGTAGCAGAGGTTCTGGCAGAGGAACCCTGCGCCCTACTCCGGAGAGTAGGGGTGCAGGATGAGTTTGGGGAGGTCGGGACCCAGGAATTTCTACAGAAGCGGTTTGGTCTTACAGCAGACCATTTAATGGAAGCTGTGCGGGAAGGGCTTGCCAGCAAGAGCAGGGAACCTATTCGCACCAGGTGACATGCGGATAGAGCCCCCACAAATGATTACAAACCTAACACATGATTACCTAGATGAAGAACACCAACCTTAAGGAGGAAACCTATGAAAATTGCCCTGGCATCTGATCTATCGGGATTCCCGCTAAAACGGGAAATCGTAAAGTACCTACGGGAAAAGCGTACGGATCTCGAAGTGCTGGATTATGGAATAGAATCGGAAGACCAGCCCAGGCCTTACTTTGAGCAGTCAGCTAAAGTAGCCCGGGCTATTCAATCGGGGGAGGCCGACCGGGGGATCCTTGTCTGTGGTACAGGGCAGGGAATGGCTATTGTGGCCAACAAGCACAAGGGGATTTACGCAGCCGTGGTAACGGATATTTTCTCTGGCGAGCGGGCGAAAATCATCAACAATGCCAATGTGATCACTTTTGGAGGATGGATCACAGCTCCTTTTTTAGCCTGCCAGGTGGTGGAGGCATGGCTGGCGATGGAATTCACCCAGAAAATGGAGTTCCGGAAAGATTTTCTTACAAACGCCTTCAATCAAGTTGTAGCCATTGAAAAGGAGAATTTCAAATGAGCGAGCAACTTTCTTCCAGTGCACCCAGGGAGCAGACGGTACAGGCCGGAAGTTCCCCCTCCACTGCTCGGTCAGGGGGTGGGACTGCCCAAAACTCCCCCTCGATTGAACGTAAAGGTGACGGGAACCGGGTTGCATCCGAAGCAGACAGGGCATACATTGCCTCCCTCGTTCAGAAAGCCCGGGAAGCCCAGGCAATTGCCGCTACATGGTCCCAGGAACGGGTCGATGAGGTGTGCGTAGCGGTGGGATGGTCTGTGTATTGTGACGAGAACATCCAGAAATTAGCCCGCTTAGCCGTAGACGAAACAGGGATGGGTGTGTACGAGGATAAGATTGCCAAGCACAAGAACAAGGTGATGGGAGTTTTACGGGATATTCGGGGAGCCAAATCTGTCGGGTTGATCGAGAAGGATGAGGAGAAGGGGATCTACAAGTACGCGAAGCCTGTGGGGGTGGTGGGCGCTCTCTGTCCGGTTACAAACCCTACGGCTACTCCCGGATCGAACGGATTATCTATCCTGAAAGGTAGAAACGCCGTGATCTTCGCTCCTCACCCCCGCGCCAAGAAGGCCACAGGCCTGGCCTGCACCTTCATGCGAGAAGCGCTGAAGAAGGTGGGAGCTCCCGAGAACCTGGTCCAATGGATCGAAGAGCCCACCCTGGAGCTTACCAACGAACTGATGCGCCAGGTTGACCTCATTGTGGCTACGGGGGGCGGCCCTATGGTGAAAGCCGCCTACTCTTCCGGAACCCCGGCGTATGGGGTGGGGCCGGGGAACGCGGTACAGCTCCTGGCCGAGGATGCGGATGTGAAGGATGCGGCAGCGAAGATCATGACTTCCAAGTGTTTCGACAATGCCACGAGTTGTTCCAGTGAAAATTCTGTAGTAGTGCACCTGTCCCTGTGGGAAGATTTCAAGCGGGAGCTTGTGGTCCAGAAAGCCTACATCTGTTCCAGAGAGGAGAAAGCGAAGCTCCAAGCCTGGCTCTGGAAAGAAACAAAGGAAGGGAAACTCGCCCTGAACCCTGCCATCATTGCGCAGAGCGCGGAAAAAATTGCCCTTGGCGCCGGACTCAACGTTCCTACAGGCACCCGGGCCCTTGTGGTGGAAGGAACCCTTCCGGTGCGCCAGGATATTTTCTTCCAGGAAAAGATCTCGCCTGTCCTTACTATCATTCCCTGCCATTCCTTTGAAGAAGGCTTAGATCTGGTGGAACAGATCACTGACTTCTATGGGACCGGACACTCCTCGGGAATCTTCACCTTTAACATGGACTACATTCACCGGATGGGAGAACGGATGCGTTCCAGCCGTATTATGGTTCGCCAGCCCATGGCCGCAGGGAATGGGGGAACTTTCTATAACGGGATGCCTTCTACCGTCACTCTTGGGTGCGGGACCTGGGGCGGGAACATCACCACAGAGAACATTCACTGGAAGCATTTCATCAATGTCACCTGGCTCTCCATCCCCTTTGAACCGAAGCGTCCGTCGGATGAGGAGATCTTTGGTTCCTATTGGGCAACGTACGGAAAGTAGGGCAAATAGGGTATAGTATGAAACTCTTTGAATACCAGGCAAAGGAACAGTTTATAAAGGCGGGGATCCCTATTCCCGAGGGTCAGGTAGCCTCTACAGTAGAGGAGGCAGTACAGGGGGCGGAACGGATCGGGTCTCCTGTGGTAGTGAAAGCGCAGCTTTTACAGGGTGGCCGGGGAAAGGCCGGGCTTATACGGAAAGCGAACACGCTGGAAGAAGTTCGAAAGGCAGCCGAAGGGATCTTTCAGGCAGGGAAAGGGGTGCGGAAGGTTCTTGTAGAGCAGGCGGTCCCTTTCAAGCGGGAATTGTACCTATCCATCACGCTGGAACCGGCGAATGCAAAGGCTCTGGTGATGGCCTCCTCTGAGGGAGGCGTGGAGATCGAGCAGGTCGCAGCAGAGCAACCAGAGAAGATCCTCCAATACACGGTAGATCTAAGCTCGGGGATTCTTCCCTTCCACAGCCGTTCCATTGCCTATGACCTGGGGTTGGAGGGAGAGGGATCGAAGCGTTTTGCGGCTGTCCTCGAAGGTTTGTGGAAGGTGTTTCGAACCTGTGACGCGGAACTGGCAGAGATCAATCCCCTGTTCCTTACCGATGGGCAAGCCCTCATAGCCGGAGACGGGAAACTTTCCATCGATGACAACTCCCTGTTCCGGCACCCCGAGTTCGAACCAGGGCCTGATTACTTTGAATCTCCTATAGCCTATGAAGCCTATAAAGAGGGAATCCCCTACCTTCAGTTCGATGGTGACATCAGCCTCATGTGCGCAGGCGCCGGTCTGACCACTACAGTGTACGATTTGATCCACTATGAGGGAGGCACGGTAGCCAACTACCTCGAGTTCGGAGGCCCCAACTATCGGAAGGGATTGCGGGCGATGGAGCTGTGCCTGGCAAACAATCCTAAAGTGGTGCTGATTGTGAGTTTCGGCACCATTGCCCGGGCAGATGTGATGGCCCAGGGGATCGTGGAGGCTATCCAAAAGTTGAACCCCTCCTGCCCGATCGTGGCCTGCATCCGGGGTACAGGCGAGGAGGAGGCCCAGAAGATCCTGAAAGATGCCGGTATCGAACCCCTCTTCGATACGGAGGAAGCGGTACGGATCGCGGTGCGGTACACGCGAGAGTTTTCGGATGCGCCTGCCACGCAACCCGCAGGGGATCCATCCCCCAGCAGAGGAGGCTCTCTATGAGCGTTTTCATCGACCGGAATACTCGGGTCCTCGTGCAGGGTATCACAGGATCCGAAGGATCCTTCTGGACCAAGCACATGCGGGGAATTGGGACCCAGGTTGTAGCGGGGGTTACGCCAGGAAAGGAAGGTCAAGAGGTAGAGGGGATCCCCGTGTATCACACGGTACGGCGGGCTCTTCGGGAACATGAGGCGGATGCTGCCATGCTCTTCGTGCCCCCCAGGTTTACTCTCGATGCGGTGTTTGAGGCTCTGGACAGCGGGATTCGTAAAATCGTAACCATCGCCGATGGGATTCCCCTGCAGGAAGCTGTACAGATCCGTCGAGCGGCTCTATCCTCCGGTGCTCGGGTGATCGGGGGAAATACCTCGGGCGTCATTACGCCGGGCAAGGCCATGATGGGGATGTTTCCCTACTGGATCGAACGGGTTTACAAGCCCGGCACGATCGGAGTGATGACCCGTTCCGGCTCCCTCACGAACGAAATAACGGCCATGATCGTACGGGGAGGATTCGGGGTCTCGACCCTTGTGGGGGTAGGGGGGGATGCGGTCCCTGGTACTCGGTTTGCCGAAATGCTCCCCGATTTTCAAGCGGATCCTGACACAGAGGCAGTGGTAATCATCGGAGAGCTGGGAGGCACGATGGAGGAAGAGGTGGCAGAGGCCATGGAAGGGGGCGTATTCACGAAACCGCTGGTAGCTTTCCTTGCAGGGAGAACGGCCCCTGAAGGGAAGAGAATGGGGCATGCCGGAGCCATCGTTTCGGGCGGGAAAGGCACGGTAAAAAGTAAGATTGCCGCTCTGGAACGGGCGGGTGCATATGTGGCAGATAGGCCCAGCCGGATTGGAGAACTTCTGCGAACTGCATTGGGAAGGGGAACCGTATGAATCAGAAGAACGATAGGAGCCAAAGGGAAACGACAAAAAAATGGATATTCGTGGGAATCGCTCTTCTGTGCTTTTTTGTGATCCTTACCTTGAGCCCTCCTACCACTCTTGTACGAACCATCTCTCAATCGATAAACCCTGCTACAGGAAAGGCTACCTATCCAGAGATGATGCTCTCCGGGAAACCTGCTATGGCAACCCTGGCTGTACTGGTCTTCTGTTTGATCCTCTGGGTAACCGAAGCGATCCCCTTCCATATTACGGGATTCCTCTCCCTCGCCTTTCTCACGTTCCTTCGAGTAGGCTCCTATGCAGACATAATCCGAACAGGGTTCGGGAATGAGATCGTGGTGTTCTTCATCGGAGTCCTGGCCCTCACTGCTTTTATCAGCCGGTCGGGGTTGGGGAAACGCATCTCTGCCTTTATCCTCTCCATTACGGGGAACGATACCCGTCTGATCATCCTGGGGTTTCTCATTACAGGAACGATTCTATCCATGTGGATCACGGATATGGCGGTGGCGGCCATGCTGATGCCGCTGGCCAAAGCGATCCTCGAAGAGGAAGGGTGTAAGCCCAAGGAATCGAACTTCGGCCGAGCCCTCATGATCGCGGTTGCCTGGGGTGCCCTGATCGGAGGGATCGGTACTCCCGCAGGTACGGGTGCGAATCCCATTGCCATGCAGTTCCTCGCCTCCATGGCAGGTATCCGGCTGACCTTTACGGACTGGATGTGGTTCGGTGTCCCCTCTGCGATTCTGATGGTGCTGCCCGCGTGGTGGGTACTCCTTTTCTTCTTTCCCCCCGAAATGAAGCATCTGAAAATATCCAAAGAGGATCTGAAACGGGAGCTTTCCGGTATGCCGCCCATGAATCGGGAAGAACGAATCACGATCGTGGTGTTCCTCCTGACCGTAAGTTTATGGATCTTGAGCCCCCTTCTGGAAGGAATCATCAAGATGCCGATCCCCATTTCCCTTCCCATTCTGGTCACCCTGTGCTTCTTCTTTTTTCCGGGCTCCAGTGAAATTAAATGGCGGGAGATCGAGAGAGAGATCGATTGGGCAGGGATCCTGCTGATCGTATCGGGTCTATCCCTCGGCACCTATCTCTACCGCACGGGAGCGGCTGAATGGCTTGCTGTGACCCTGCTGGGCGGAATCG
>CALKLC010000122.1 GCA_937991975.1 uncultured Spirochaetales bacterium
CTTCGAGCGGATCACGGAACGCAAGATCCGGCTTCGCCGAACTCGTGTTTTGGAAGACATCCAGATCCTGATACAGGAAGTATACCGGGAAGGATTCACCCCCCGCCCCCAGGCGGCCGATCCTACCAGAACCACCCTTAAGGGATACATATTTTTATCTCTTTTTATCGCAGTGAGTTGGGTCGCTCTTGCTCTCTAACGTTGAGGTGTCGATGGATCTCTTTCAAAGTGGTGCCGAAATTGTGGCGGGGCCGAAGCAGTAAAAGCTCACTGTTTTGGCACCCCTACTGATTTCTCCAGGCGGTCTACTCTACCACCTGGAATTCCGGATTCTTCAGTTCAAAGGTTTTTCGGATACCGCTCGTCAAATAGACTTTCCGGTCTTCTGTGACGAAAATCGCCTCTACTCCCGGAAGGGATTCAGCCAGTTTCAGCCCCTCTTCCTTTCCCAGGGCAAAGAAGGTGGTCGAAAGACCATCCGCCTGGATCGATTCTTTCGTAATCACTGTTACTGAATCCAGTCCGTTCCGGATCGGGTACCCTGTTGTTGTGTCCAGGAGATGGTGATACTTCATCCCATCGGGGCCTGTGAAAAACCGCTCGTAGGTCCCCGAGGTCACCACCGACAGGTCGATCCCCGGCACGATCCCGAGGTAGGATCCCCTGGTTGTTTCCGGGTTCTGGATCCCGATCCTCCAGGGCCTGCCTTCCGGATGGGAGCCGATCACCACAATGTTTCCTCCGAAATCGATAATCCCATGCTGTATCCCCACTTCTCGAAGGACCCTCGCGGCCTCGTCCGCAGCCCACCCTTTGGCAATGGCACCCAAATCGAGGGCGGTCCCTCTGGTTTTGATAAACACCGTTCGTTTCTCGGGATTCAATTCCACCGACCGATAATCGATAGTGGAAAGGGCCTCCTTGATCTCTTCCTTCGAAGGAATGCGGGCGCGGTCTGTACCGATCCCCCAGAGGGAAACGAGCCTTCCTATCGCAATATCGAAAGCACCCCTGCTCAGAGAAGAATACCGCAACCCTTCCGAGATTACCCGAAACGTCTCTTCCGAAACAGAAACAGGCTGGATGCCCGCATTGCGGTTGATTTCGCTCACTTCACTCGTTTCTATGTTCACGCTCATCCGACTCTCGATCTCCCGCACCCGCTGGAATACAGGATCCAGCACTTTTGTGTCCTTTACCCCATACACGGTTACCCCGCAGGTAGTTCCAAGAAGAAACTCTACACGAGAGATCGGTTCGGGGTTTCGGGAGCATGAAAGGAATAACCCGCAGGCGGATAATCCGAGTAGCACAAGCCAGAGCATGGTGCAGAATAAGGTTGAGTTAAATGATTCTGACTGTAAGAACCCTGGAATGATATCGGGTACGACCCTAGTTCTTTTCTGCATTGTGGGGATTTGTATCACATCGACTGGATCGATACAAGTAAATTCAACCCTTCACATCTTTCTCAATATAGAGTAATATCAATATAAAAAATATTGATATTTTCTGATACATTGATCCTTCAAGGAGAATACAATGGCTGAGAAAACAAGGATTGTGGTACTGGGGGGTGGTTACGGTGGTGTAGCTGCCATGAAGAAACTCTATAAGAAACTGAAAGGGAACCCCAATATCGAGTTCACCTTGATCGATCGCAACCAGTACCACACCCTCATGACAGAGCTGCACGAGGTGGCGGGGAGTCGGGTAGATCCAGCCTCTGTACAGGTAAGTTTCAAACGGATCTTCAGCGGCACCCGGATCAAGATCGTTACGGATACGATCCAGAACATCGACTTCGAGAACAAACGCCTTCTTTCCAAGAATGCGAAGTATGAGTACGACTTCCTGATTATCGCTGCAGGGGGCGATCCGGAGTTCTTCGGGATCGAAGGGATTCAGGACAACTCCTTTACCCTCTGGTCCCTCGAAGATGCCATGCGGATCCGCACTCACGTGGAAGAGTGTTTTCGAAAGGCAGCCTGTGAGCCGGACCCCTTCGAACGAAGAAAGCTCCTTACCTTTGTGATCGCGGGTGCTGGTTTCACCGGTGTAGAGTTGGCCGGCGAACTGGCCGAGCGACGAAGGGTCCTTTGCCGGCAGTACCACATCGAAGAGCGAGAAGTACGGATCATCATTGTGGAAGCTCTGGGAAAGATCCTGGCCATGCTTTCCGACAAGCTCCGGGACAAAGCAGAAAAGTATCTGAAGAAACTAGGGGTGGACGTGTACCTGAACTCCCCCATTTTCAAGGCCGAACCTCAGTGTGTAATCATCGAGGGGGGAAAGAAGATCGAAGCGGCAACGATCATCTGGACCGCTGGAATCCATGGGTCAGAGCTTACTGCCAAGCTGAACCTTACCAAAGGACAGGAAGCCCGAGGCGAATGTTCCTACGCCTCCTGGGAAGAGGGGATTCACGGAATGTCAGGCTGCCGGTTCGAAGAGGATGAGGTGTACCTGGTAGGAAAACGGGGCCGAATTCTCGTGAACGAGCTGATGCAGTCTGTGGACCATGAAAACGTATTCCTCGTGGGTGATATTCTCTGGTTCGTGGAAGGGGGCAAGGTCCTTCCCCAGATCGTAGAAACAGCGCTCCAGACTGCCGAAGTGGCTGCCGATAACATCATCGCCATGGTAGAAGGGAAACCTGAACGCCGAAAGTTCAAATCCAACTACCATGGGTTTATGGTATCTGTCGGAAGTAAACATGCAGTTTCCAACGCGGGAGGGATCGAGCTTTCCGGTTTCTTCGCCATGGCATTGAAACACCTGGTGAACCTCCACTACTTATGGGGCTTAGCCGGTCTCAACGCCGTCTGGGGGTACCTGACACATGAGTTCTTTGAAATGAAGGACGGACGTTCTTTTGTAGGAAGTCACCTTGCAGCGAAGATCCCTGTATACTGGGCAGTGCCCCTCCGCCTGTTCCTCGGGATCAAGTGGTTCCTCGAAGGAGCCAAAAAGGTCGGCCAGGGGTGGCTAAATCCAGGGGAAGGAGGCTTTTTCAACCCGGATCCTTCCAGGATCAGAATTCCCGGTGTAAAGTTCGGGGACATTACCTCTGCGGCTTCGGCAGTGGTAGAGACAGCAAAACAAACATACGAGAAAGCAGCCGAGGCGGTTACCGCAGCCACAGGAGCCGCATCCGAAGGTGCGAAGCAGGCAGTAGAAGCCGTAACAGCCGCCACCCAGGCCGCAACGGATACAGTAAGCGCCGCTACGGGTGCAGCAGCCGGTGCAGCCCAGGCATGGGGACAGGCTCTCGTCTCTACGGACTCCTGGTTGTACAAGATCTATGAATGGATCGCCCAGAACATTATCGGGATCCATCCTACCGTGGCATTCTACATGCAGGTTGGGTTAGTGTTAATCGAAATCGGGATCGGACTCGCCCTATTCAGCGGAACCTTCACCTTCCTTGCCGCTGCCGTTTCCATTGGATTGGGACTCATGTTCATCATCTCTGCGATGGGCAGTTCAGAGCTCCTCTGGTACATTCTCGCAGCTCTCGTTATGATGGGAGGAGCGGGACGGGGATTCGGTCTGGACCACTGGATCATTCCCTGGATCAAGGACTGGTGGAACAAACGGAAGATTGCAAAGAGAACCTACCTGTACCTGGGAGAACCCAGAGACTAGATGCTGCATTTTTGGAAAGAATATCCTCCTATACAGAAGGATCTGGAAAAAGTACATGAAATTATACGGACCGTCCTGGAAGGGCGGGACCCGCTATTGTCTTCAACCATCCAGACCCTTCTAGAGCGCAACGGAAAGATGCTCAGGCCCGGCTTTGTTGTACTGGGTGCACGCCTGAAACCTTACCGCAAGAGCTCCTATCCCCTGCAAAAACCTTTACCGGAAAAAATCTACCAGATCGCGGCTGCAGTGGAAATCCTGCACCTGGCAACCCTCATCCACGATGATGTGATCGATCGAGCTCAAACCCGGCGAGGGGCTCCAACGGTAAATGCCGAAATCGGGGATCGAAATGCAGTGCTGACAGGAGACTTCCTCTTCAGCCGCTGCTTTGCCATCGTAGCCGATTACGCCACGATGGAAAATGCCCGTTTGCTGGCACGAGGGGTTTCCCATATCTGTGAAAGCGAGATTGCGCAATCGAGGCGATTCGATCCATCTACCCTTTCGGTTCGAAACTACCTCCACCGGATCATTGGGAAAACAGCTCTCTTGTTTTCCTTAAGCCTATTCGTGGGAGCCGAAGAGTTCAACGCTCCTCGAAGCCTATCCATGGCCCTACGTCGAACAGGGTATTCAGTGGGAATCAGCTTTCAGATCATAGACGATATCCTCGATATTACGGGGACTCCCGATACGGTTGGGAAATCGACGGGTGGAGATCTCCGGGAAGGGATCTACACACTTCCTGCGATCCTTGCCGCTAGTTCCGATCGGAAAGCGGCTCTATCCTTATTCTCGAAGGAAAGCCTTTCCCACCCTTCCGGATACGAGGAGGCTCGACAGTTCATCCTCTCCTGTAGGGGTATAGAAAAAGCCCGAGAGTTTGCGTCCCGATATACGGAACGAGCTCTGCGGGAAGTATCAGGTATTCCCCCTTCGGAAAACAGGGAGATTCTTGCCTCGGTGATCAAGAAACTTCTTCATCGGTCTTATTGAAAAGGATTATCGATGGGGGAGGATACGTCACCCTCTCCCAATGTTTTCTCTATGCACGGTTAGTTTTTGTTCTTCCGCAGTTTCTAGGGGACGCCAAGGCGCCAGAGCCGTCCGTACGCCCGGTATAGCTGCGCAGCGAGCCATTTTTCGGGTCGCGGTTTCCCGGGTTCCCGGATCCGCATAGGAGCATTGAGATGCACATCTCCGGGATAATTAAAGTTCATGGATTCCCGCACGATCCCCCGACTCACATGGTAGTGGATATAATCCACCTGTCCATCCGGATACACAGCCACTACGATTCCCGTATGGGTCAGTTCGTCATTCAACTTTCCATCGCCGTTGGCATCGTACGTATTGTCCCAGAATAGGATGTCTCCCTCCGTCGGATTCTTTTGAGAGGAAACAAGGTTATGGGACAGGGCTATCTGGTAGAGTCTGCGAACACCGTTTCCCTCGTACAACCCATATTCTTTCCGCAGATCGATCCCCGCAAGGTAATAAGCAGCCAGTACGAATCCTGAACAATCGGAAGAAAAGGCTGCCTTTTCGAACCGAAGTTGGGTCAGACCCACGAGACTTTGAGCGGATTCCACGATTCTCTTCTGTGTTACCCCTCTTGAGGAACCCTTAGTAAGGCCAGGCGAAAAAGTATCCCCTTTGGCTTGTATGGAAGCGGGGGGTCCTGGAAAGGAGGAAAGGGGTGGGGAACCAGGGGATCCTACACAAGAAAGGGAAATAAGAGTCACTATTCCAAACGAGCCCAATGATAAAAAAGGGATGGGTACTTTCACACAGGAAAGGTACCGCATCCCTTCCGTCTCTTCAAGAGAACCGGGACAATAAAACTAATGAACCCCTTCTTCGAGCGCTTTAGGCGAGAAGCCGTTCTGCCGAAGCAGCGATAGCCCGAGCAGAGATTCCATACTTGTCGATCACCTTGAAATAGTTTCCGCTTTCGCCAAAAGTTTCATCCAGCCCCAGGTTGTCGAACTTGAGGGATCGGGGACTTGCCTGTTCCCACGGGAAATGCTTCAACAGATAGGTTCCGATCTCGTACCCCAGACCGTTCCGTTTTTGGTGGTTCTCTGCCACCAGCACGGCCCTTGTTTTGCGGGCCGATTCCATAAGCGTCCCGGAATCGAAGGGTTTTACCGAATACATGTCGATTACCTCCGCCTCGATCCCTTTTTTTGCAAGTTCCTCGGCCGCTTCCAGTGCCTGGAACACAATATCCCCATAGGAAACCAGAGTAATGTCTTTCCCTGTCCGAAGCACTTTGGAGCCGCCAAGCTCGAAGGAGTCCTTTTCGGTATAGATGTCCCAGAGGGGATCCCGCATGAGGCGGGTAAATACAGGGCCCGGTGTGTTGATCGCAATGTCGAAGGCTGCCCGAGCCGAATATTTGTCGCACGGCACGAGGACCTTCATCTCGGGCAGGGTGGACATGTAGGCGATGTCCTCAGTGGCCTGATGAGTTACTCCATCGATCGCGGCAGTCAGTCCGCCATGGGAGGAGAGGATCTTCACATTCAGGTGGGGGTAGCAGATGAAGGATCGGACCACCTCAACTGCCCGCATGGTGAGGAATACCCCGTACCCGGACACGATCACTGTACGGCCATCAGCCGCCATTCCGGCTGCCGCAGCCATCGTACCCAGCTCTGCAATCCCCATGTTGAAGTACCGATCCGGATACTTGTCTCCAAATAAGTAGGAATAGGTAGAGTACCCAATATCACTTTCAAAAACGACGAACTCCCTATCGATTTCTCCGTACTCCACCATCCGCTCGGAAAAACTCTTCCGCGTCGGAGAGTCTGCCTTCCGTCGTTCTATGTTCCCGATCCCTGTAGACATGTACCTACCTCCCCCCTGTTCTTCTGCATTCTTGCTTTTCTGCGTAGCGCCTGCACTCGCGATGCTCATTGCAGTCCTCCCTCTATCTCCTTGATAGCCTGAGCCAACTCCTGATCGCTAGGAGGCTTCCCATGCCAGCCCCGCACATTCTCCATGAAACTGACGCCTTTCCCCTTCACTGTTTGAGCAATGATACAGAAGGGTGTACCCTTGTGGGCCTTTGCTTCCCGCAGGGCAATGAGTACCTGGGTCATGTCATGTCCATCGATCCGGCGGGTGGTCCATCCAAAAGCCTCGAACTTCTTGTCCAGCGGTTCAATCGGCATGATTTGGTCCGTATTGCCATCATTCTGAAGATTGTTGTTATCGATAATGGCTACGAGGTTGTCCAGCTTATACTTGTTGGCGCTGGCAGCTGCCTCCCACACCACCCCCTCCTGCATTTCCCCGTCTCCCAGTACCGCATAGACCTTGTAGTTTTTCTTCAGCCACTTACCTTCCAGGGCCATCCCGATCGCCTGGGCAAACCCGATTCCGAGGGAGCCTGTCGTGGCGTCCACGCCGGGGGTCTTTGTGGAAACTGGATGTCCCTGGAGGCGGGATTCAAACTGCCTCAAGGTATCCAGTTCCTCTACAGGGAAGAAACCCCTCAATGCCAGGCACACGTACCAGACAGGACACGCATGCCCCTTGGAAAGGACGAACCGATCCCGATCCGGCCACCTGGGATCCTTCGGATCCACATTGAGGATATCGAAATACAAGGCTGTCATGATATCCGCTGCGGAGAGGGACCCTCCCGGATGACCCGATTGCGCCTTGTGGATCATCTTCACGATATGAAGACGCACTTGCTGAGCCTGCTTCTTGAGGAACGCGACCTGTTCATTCAACGCAATTTCCGTACTCACTGTAGTTC
>CALKLC010000123.1 GCA_937991975.1 uncultured Spirochaetales bacterium
TGTACACTGCTCTAAAATTTGTATCACTTTACCCCAGCAGGAACCATGCTTCCTTCTCCGATCCTCGTAGTTGCGTAAGCACCCGGATACTGGTATGCTCCCCTCATCATGCGGATCCTGTACATCGGGGAAATCGTCGGGAAGGCGGGGGTGTTCTGTGTAAAGAGCCTGCTCCCTGCTCTGAAAAGAGAGAGGCAGATCGATTTTGTGATAGCCAATGGGGACAATGTTACGGGCGGTTTCGGGTTGGGAAAGAATCATTCCATCTATTTGAAAAAGCTTGGAATCGATGTCCTTACGGGCGGGGAATGTATATATTATAAAAAAGATATGGTAGAGCATATCGGAAATGTCCCCTATATCCTGCGTCCCGCGAACTATCCGCCGGGGAACCCCGGAAGAGGGTATGGAATCTATTCAGTGGCAGGAGGCAAACTGGCGGTGTTGAACCTTCTGGGACAATCTGGATTCAATCGGGTGCATCTCAGTAACCCCTACAGTTTACTGTCCCAACTGGTAGGAAGGATTCGGGAAACAACACCCTGTATCCTGGTAGATTTTCATGCAACTACCACTGCGGAAAAGTATTCTCTCTTTTTCCATGCAGATGGGATGGTTTCCGCTGTTGTAGGTTCTCACATGAAAGTGCTGACTGCAGACGCCCGGCTACTTCCTAATGGCACAGCAGTGATCTGCGGAGCAGGGAGAACAGGCAGCATCAACAGCGTAGGGGGGTTGGATCCCGAGATAGAGATCCGCAAGTTCCTCACCCAGATTCCCGAGCGTTCAAAGGATACCTGGGACACATTGGAATTGCAAGGTGTGGTGATCGAAATTGAAGAAACGGGGAAGGCTCGCTCCATCGAAGCGATCCGTGTACCCTGCCGGGAGGTTCCGAATGAGAGAAATCGGGATAGTGACGAAGATTGAGGGTGATCGGGTACTGGTAGAGTGTAAACCCAGTGCGGCCTGTCATTCCTGTAAGGGAGAGTTGTGCGCGGTAAAGAATCGAAGTATTCCTGTAAAGAATATCCATCATCTGTCTGTGCAGGTGGGCGACCGGGTACAGATCTTCGTTCCTCCTGCGCAGGCCCTTACCGCTGGGTTCCAGGTCTTTGGGGTTCCTCTATTACTCTTTGTAGTATTCTATCTATCGGTTGGGTATGTTTTTCCGAATACATCGGAGGGTGCCCGGATTGGTTTGGGAGTCGGGGGGCTCGTGTTGGGATTTCTGGGAATGTTCCTCTGGGGGAAGAGATCGGCTCAATTCCCTGTCCTGGAAAAGCGGTGGGAAGGTCCTCTTCTAGAAGATTTCATAGAGAAAGTGCAGGAAAATTAAGGTGCATATTCCTTCACAAGCTTATTGAGGGTTTCTGCCATTTTGGCCAGGGAGACCTGATACTGAATGAAGCCGTTCTCGAAGGCAACCCGGGGCATGCCGTATACGATGCAGCTTTCCTCATCCTGCCCGATGGTTATCCCTCCTTCCCGATAGATAGCTCCGATTTGTGTGGCTCCGTCCTTTCCCATCCCTGTCATGATTACTGCCAGGGCCCGGTTCCCGTACTGCCTGGCTACGGATTCGAAAAGTACATCCGCTGAAGGCCTGTGTCCATTTACAGGCGGGGTATCCAGCAAATGCACGATCGCGGCCAGGGGCCTTTTTTCTACCACGATGTGTCGATTTCCCGGGGCAATGAGGATTCGCCCGGGTCGAAGGATATCCCCTTCTGCGGCCTCTTTCACTTCCAACGCGCAGATACGGTCGAGACTTTTCGCGAACTCTTCGGTAAACCCGGCCGGCATGTGCTGCACCACGACGATGGGAACGGGGAAGGAAGCGTCGAGTTTGGGAAATACTTCCCGTAGGGCGTTAGGACCGCCGGTAGAGATGCCTATTGCCACGATCTCGATAGGTCCAGGAGCTTTTCTTGGAACAGGAGGTTTTTCTATCCGTTTCTCTACCGGTAAAACTTGAGAGGGAGAAGGGGTAAAAGAGGCCCGGGTATCCCCTCTGTTCAGTTCTTTTTTTTCGGAGGGGGTAGGTGGTACGCTTATTTGGGTCGATGGAACGGAATCCATACCTGATAGGACAGAAGTTTGGGAAGGTTTGCTTCGACTTTTCTTGTACTTTCCTCCGTAGGCACGAATCATTTCTACCAGGACCTTGTGAACACTCTGTAAGTCGATGCCCTCCTCTCCGGTGGGTTTCATGATGAAATCGGAGGCTCCCAGGGATAACGCCTCCATCGTAATGTGGGCCCCCTCTTCTGCATGGGAAGAAAGGATAATCACAGGAATCTGAATGTTCCGGCGTTGTCGCTCCCGAAGGAACTCGATTCCGTTCATTTCAGGCATTTCCAGGTCCAGGATAATCACGTCTGGGTCGAGCTTTTCCAGTTTTGCCAGGGCAAAGGCTCCGTTCATAGCCTTTCCTGCCACCTGTAGATCCGGTTCGTGCTCTACGATCCGTCCGATCAAGTTACGCATGAGGGCAGAGTCATCTACGATTAGAACGGAGATTTTTTCGTCCGACACTTTTTGCTCCTTCGCAGATATTACGGTATGAAATATAAAGTAAATGAATCGTACGAATCAAACGAATTTTCGATAGATGCAGGCCCAATCGGTTTTCAGGAATTCGAACTTCGTATTCATGCCGAAGAGGGATTCCGAATGTCCGATGAATAGGTAGGAGTGGTTGCTCATCGCTTCCCAGAAACGTTCTATGGTGGCTTTCTGGGCTGCTTCATCGAAATAGATCAGAACATTTCGGCAGAAAACGATATCAAGATTGCGGAGGCCGCTATCGTTTTTCAGGTTGTGATAGTCGAACTGGATAAGCTGCTTCAATTCTTCTTTTACCTGGTACCCGTTGCCTTTTCGTTCCATGTATTTTTTCAGATACTTTTCAGGAATATCCTGTATCCGATTGTCGGGGTAAAACCCCTCTTTCCCTACCATGAGGGACTTGAGACTGATATCGGACGCAACGATCTTGGTCCGGAAATTCGGGGGAAGGGTTTCTTTCAATACCATGGCAATGGTGTAAGGTTCTTCACCGGTGGAACATCCCGCACTCCAGACCCGGATTTCCCTGTCTCCTTTGGGTGTTTTGTACTGAATGAGATCGGGTATGACGTAATGTTCGAGAGTATCGAAATGAGCGGTGTTTCGGAAAAATCGGGTAAGGTTGGTAGTGACCGCATCCAGAAGGAGCTTCAGTTCTTCCGGATCTTTTTTCAGTTGCTCGTAGTAAGCGGATGCGGTGGTTTGATTTACCGTTTTCAACCGTTCCCGGATTCTACTTTCGAGAATCGTACGGTTCGTGCTGGAAAAGTGTATTCCACTGGCTTCATAGATAAGGGTACGGAACTTTTCGAACTCTACATCAGTAAGGGCTTCTGACATGCACTAGGTAGAATAGGGTTCTGAACCTTTACTGTCAAGATCGGCTTTTTCGATTGACATTTGTCTTACCGGTGCGAATAATACCAGTACATGAAGAAATATATTTTCGTCACGGGAGGCGTGTGTTCGAGTCTGGGGAAGGGGATTGCGGCCGCATCCATCGGCTGCCTGTTAGAGCATCGGGGGATGCGGGTAAGGATGATCAAGATCGACCCCTACATAAATGTGGATGCGGGAACGATGAGTCCGTACCAGCATGGAGAGGTATACGTTACCGATGATGGTGCGGAAACAGATCTGGATCTGGGAAACTATGCCCGATTTACCAGTTCACCCCTTTCAAGGGCCAACTCCATCACCACAGGGCAGATCTATCAAGAGGTAATCCAGAAGGAACGGGAAGGAAGATACCTCGGACGAACGGTACAGGTGATTCCCCATATCACAGACCGGATCAAGCAGCGGATCTGGGCAGTCGGTGAGGAACCGGATGTGGATGTCACCATCGTGGAGATTGGGGGAACAGTGGGAGATATCGAATCGATCCCTTTTCTGGAGGCCTGCCGCCAGATGATCCATGAGTATGGGAAAAAGAACGTCCTTGCGGTACATCTGACCCTGATCCCTGAGGTATTTGGAAATGAACTGAAAACGAAACCCACTCAGCATTCGGTGAAAGAGTTGCGGGAAATCGGGATCCAGCCCGACATCCTCCTCTGCAGAGCCCCTCGGCCCTTGAGTGAGGACCTCCGAAGAAAGATCGCCCTCTTTACCAATGTGGAGTACGAGGCAGTGATCTCTGCCCATGATATAAAGACCACCATCTATGAGATTCCCCTGATCTATCAGCAACAGAATCTGGATATTATTGCCTTGCAGAAGCTGGAGCTGCCTATCCGCGATCTCGATATGGAGGATTGGAGACGGATCGTGCAAGCATTTGTAGAATCGACGGATATTGTGCGGATCGGAGTGGTGGGAAAGTATATCGATCTTCACGATTCATACAAATCCGTGGACGAGGCCCTGTACCATGGGGGATTCGCCAACGGTGTAAAGGTACAGCTTACCAAGATAGATTCGGAAAAGCTGGAAAAGGTACGGAACCTGGACGAAGTATTCGAAGGGCTCCATGGGATCCTGGTCCCGGGAGGGTTTGGGCAGCGGGGCATTCTGGGAATGATCAAGGCTGCAAAATGGGCACGGGAACATAGGGTTCCGTACTTCGGGATCTGTTTGGGATTACAGATCATGGTGATCGAGTTTGCCAGGTCCGTTCTCAAACTGGAGGATGCAGATTCCACGGAGTTTTCCCCCTCCTGTAAGAACCCGGTAGTGGTTCTTCTGGAAGAGCAGCTGGATGTGAAGAACTATGGGGGTACAATGCGGCTGGGCCGTTGGGATACCCAGTTGAAACCAGGTTCCAGATTGATAGAAATCTACGGTACCGATGTAATCCATGAACGGCATCGACACCGGTATGAGGTGTCAAACCGGTACCGACAGCAGTTGGAGGATGCCGGAATGCGGGTAGTGGGAACTACCCTCGATGGCACCCTGGTAGAGATTATGCAGTGGGAGAAACACCCCTGGGGAATCGGCGTGCAGTTCCATCCGGAGTTCCAATCTAAACCTACCCAGGCCCATCCCTTGTTTAGAAGTTTCATTCGGGCTTGTAAGGAATACAGGGATGTCCGTGCCGGAGAACAGATACCAGAGCGAGAACCGTGAAAACGTATCCGATAACGGCAGTACTTTTAGGGCTCTTGTTTCTATCCTGCAGCTTCGATTATAGGGAAGCTCAGGTGCCAGAGGATCTTGAGGATACGATACCCAATATTGTGTTGAAGGGATTCCGGCAGACTGTTGTTTCCAAAGGGAAAGTGGTACTGCGGATCCAGGTAGAAAAAGCGGAGGGGTTTGAACGGAAAAAGCGGACGATCTTTCAACAGGTGGAATTCTCGGAGTTCGACGAAGAGGGCCAGCTCCTTACGAGAGGAAGGGCTGATTCGGTGGTGTATGAATCGGATACCAGGAATGCGACAGTATCAGGGAAGGTGATGATCCATTCCTTGCGGGAGGAGGGAAAGATACGGGCAGAAAGCCTGACCTGGAATGACAAGGAACGGGTCCTGACGAGCCCGGAAGGAGACCGGGTCCGCCTGGAGGATGATAAGGGTTCCTGGATCGAGGGAAAGGGGTTTACGGCCGATTTGAGGCGCCTTTCAGTCACCTTCAGTGGACCGGTGCGGGGTGAGTATGTGGTGGAAAAGAAGTAGGCTTTTTGGAGTATGCATACTTTTTATCAGCTTCCTGGCGCCACTATATCCAGATGTGTTTAAGTTTTCCGGTGATCAGGTGAACACGACCCTTGCCAAAGGGAAAGAGAGGACCGTTCTCAGGGGGAATGCGACAATACAATCTGACAATACCCGGATCATGGCAAAGGAAATCGAGATCTACGGGAAAGATTTTCAGTTTGCCCGGTGTTCCGGTGAAGTCACTGTATGGGACTCGGAAAAGAAAATTTTCATTACCTGTGAATCCCTCTCTTACGATCGGGTAGAGAAGGTCATTGTAGCTTCCGGAAACGCGTACATGGAGGACCGGAAGAACGAAATGATCGTTCGGGGCGAACGGTTGGAAAACAGGGATAAAGAAGATCTGACGATCATTCAGATCGGTGTACGAATCCTGAAGAAGGATCTTTCTGCGCGTGCTGAATATGTTCGGTACAAACGGGATACGGATATACTGGAACTTTCCGGGCTCCCGCAGGTGTTCTGGAAAAAAGACCAGTACCGGGCGGCAAGGATCATCATGAATCTGAAAACCGATGAAATAACCCTCGCAGGGGATGTGGAAGGTTCCATCGTTTCCAAACCGGAGAAAAAGACGGATGGGGAATAGTGAAAGGGCAGTACTGAGGGTCGATGGGTTACGAAAGACCTTCGGCAGGAAAGAGGTGGTCCGGAACGTTACCTTTACGATGGAAAGTGGAGAGATCGTAGGGTTCCTTGGATTGAACGGAGCGGGAAAGACCACCACCTTCTACATGATCGTGGGGTTCATACGGCCAACAGGAGGGAATATTTACCTGAATGAACGATGTCTTACCAACGAGCCTATGTATAAGCGAGCCCTGGCAGGGATCACTTACCTCCCTCAGGAAACATCCGTGTTCACAAAACTTTCGGTGGAAGACAACATCCTGGCGATCCTGGAGACCCGTAACGATCTGGGTAAATCGGAAAAGAAAGAACGGCTGGAACAGTTACTGGAAGAGTTTGGGTTGAAGGACAAACGGAAACAGAAGGCCATTACCCTTTCCGGGGGAGAGCGCAGAAGGACAGAGATCGCCCGTGCTCTGGCCATACGGCCCAAGTTCCTTCTTCTGGATGAACCCTTTGCGGGGATCGACCTGAAGACTGTTGCGGAACTGAAACGAATTATCCTGTCCCTTGCGAAGGGCGGAGTGGGGATCCTCATCACGGATCATAATATCTACGATACCTTCGATATCACGGGGCGGGCATTCATCATGGATAAAGGAGAAATTGCATTCCACGGAACCCCCAGGGAACTGAGCGAGAACGAGGATGTGCGGAGGATTTTTTTGGGGGAAGACTTCCGGATGCAGCGATAAGATACTTGCATCCTGCAGCGGCCCCTTCCAACGACAATTCTTAACAAGCGGGTGAATTTCTTTCGGCGATTTTGAAGCAAATCTCACACCACCTTCGTCTTCTATACCGGAGGTTGAAAGATGGATGGGTTTTGGGTGCAGGTCTGGAGGAGCTTCGGGATGAAGCCCCGGGGGTTCCGAAGGCGGTGGACACGATGGGGTTCTGTCCTGTACTTTCTTGCAGGCTTCGCTTGCAGTTACCTGGGAATCCTGGCGGCTCTTTCCAGCTGTGCCCGGCCTCCCCATATTGAGCCTATCTTGATCGATCCAGCGACCCTCAGGCCACCCCAATTGCTGGGAGTCCAGGCAGGAGAGGGGAATTGGGTCGAGCTCAGGTTCGACAAATCCGCCTGGATAGAGCTCTCTTCCATCCGTATCCTACCATCCCTTTCAGTACAGAGAGTGGAGGATGGAGATGTGGTTTGCCGAGTCCATCTGGAGGGAGCAGGTGTACCAGGGAAAAAGTATACCCTGGAAGCCCGTACGAGGGATGAGCGGGGAAATACATCGGAGTTCCTCTATGGGTTCTATGGGTTCAACGATCGGATTCCTAAGTTGCTGATCAACGAGTTCATTACAACCTCATCTACCACTGTTCTGACCCAGGTAGAGATTGCCGTTCTATCCGATGGGAACATGGGAGGGGTAACGTTCTACGAAGGGACGAAGAATGTGCCCGATAAGACCTATATCTTTCCTTCTTTTGAAGTGAAGGCTGGGGAGTTCATCCTTCTTCACTTCAAGCCAGAGGGTATTCCTGGTGAAATCGATGAAACCTCGGATAAAACAGTGGCTACGGGTAAGGGGGCATCCCCTACTGCGTACGATTTCTGGGCTAAAGGTACAGGGAACCTTTCAGAAGACAACGATGTATTGAGTCTGTACACGAACCCCGAAGGGAAGCTGATGGACGCGGTGCTTTACTCCTCCAAAGTATATGAATCGGGGATGAAGTACAACGGCTTTGGAACGAGTGCAATGCTGGGGAAAGTTCTTGCTTTGAAGGAGGAAGGAGGATGGGTATTCGCAGGAGCGGATCCGTACCCAAGCGATGCGGTGAATCCAAAAGGAGCTACTTCCCGAAGATCGATCTGCCGGGACAGTCGGTTCAGCGATACCAATAGTAAAGGTGATTGGCATATCGTGCCATCGGGTTCCGCTACCTTCGGGGCCGTGAACTCGGATGCGGTGTATATTCCATAAACGGCGCATCAGTAGGAGGTTGGAATTTATAGGCTCCCATCATTCTGAGCAACGCAAAATTCCTCGGTAAGAGAGCCTTCGGGCCTGATGAGAAAAGTTTGGTTTTAGGAGATGTACGGTTTTATGAGGTTTTCCAGAGTCTGGCGGGGAGCCAGGCCAACGTGCTGGGCAACAGGTTTTCCTTTATGAAAGAGGATTAACGTGGGGATACTTACAATCCCATATTGGGAAGCAACGTCAGGTTCTTCATCCACGTTCAATTTTGCAATCTTGAGTTTGCCGTTATAGATCTTAGAAAACTCTTCCAGTGTAGGGGCGAGCATTCGGCAGGGCATGCACCACTCGGCCCAGAAATCCACCAGAACCGGAAGTTCGGACTGCAGAACTTCCGTCTCGAAGTTTTGCGTGGTTAATGTTACTTCATTTGCCATGGCGAGAGTATGACACGATCCTGTCGGGGAGTCAAGGAAGAGCAGCGGGGCGTCCCAGCAGTCACGGAGGTATGGAAAAACCCGATTGTATCCAAAACATCCCCTGAACCTTTTTTTGATCTTTTAGAAGGTTCTTGAGTGGTGGCTGTTCAGCCAGGACACTGGTTGGTGGAGGAACTACCCGATGAGTTAAGCCGACTGCGAACCAGTAGGGCCGTGTATGGAGAAGTGCGAGAGGTGGACGTAAATCTGCAGTGAACGGTAGTTCCTTTCCCGGATTCCCGCCTCCCAGCCCTACTCCTCCTGAGGAAGGGTTTCTGACTCCTTTAGTTTTCCCCTGAGTTTCCATAGGGAACTCTGGAGGACCGGTGCGTCTCAGGCCTTCGCCAGATTCGCCCCCCTGTGGCACTTAGAACCTGGCACTATCGTGTTGCCTGTAGATGAAAAGGAGGAATGGTACGAAGTGTTTGTCCGTTCTCGCTATGCCACAGGATGGCTCCGGAAATCGGAGACTTTCCCGGTACCCGATCCCCGCTGGCCGATGCCGGGAGAAACAGTAAACAATTAAAAGGTTTTATTCCTCTCAGAAGCTGACCGTTTTACGGACGACTCTTTCCTTCAAGTTCGTATACGGATAACATGCACGGTTACACCTAGAGCAATCCCAATAAGGAGAATACGGATCCAACCCTGATTTACTACAAAAAAGGCAGAGAGCAAAATGGTTGCCCAGAGTAAAGTTAACACCCCCAGTTTAACAGACAAGGGGATGCCTTTCCCTTCCCGATAGTTACGAATATACGGCCCAAACAGTGAACTTTCCATAAGCCATGTGTAGAATTTCCGGGACCCCCTGGCATAACACGCAGCTGTAAGAAGAAGGAAGGGGGTTGTGGGAAGAAGGGGCAGGAATATGCCTAAAATTCCCAACCCCAGGGCAAGGGTGCCTGTAATAATGTAGAGATATCTACGCATGCGCATTCCGCAAAAGGTCAGTTGCATACTATTAACAATTTCCACTAATTGTGTCCATGGTAATTTCTGCTTATACTAGCCGTATGAAAAGAAAGATTATCATCATTCTTGCTCTAGCTCCTGGATGTATCTCTTTACTGGTTATTGGGTTCTTTGTTAGTATAAAAGGAATGAATAATCGGCTGAACCAGAATTATGAGTCCATAGCCTCTATAGATCTGTCCAAAAAACCCAACGGAACTTAATCAGTTGCAAAGAGCAGTTCTACTCCCACACGGGCTGTAACCAGTGGAGATAGTCTTTATCTTTCCCCAGTACAATAGAGCGGTAAGTCTCTGCGATGCGTTTTGTTATAGGGCCTATTTCACCTGAGCCAACAGGGATACGGTCTACCGATGCTACCGGCATAATCTCCCAGCCTGTGCCCACAAAGAACACTTCCTCCGCTACATAGAGCTCTGTTCGGTCTACAGGCCTTTCCACAAACTCCAAACCCAAACGAGGCTTACAGAACGCAGCGACTGTATCCCGGGTAATGCTCTCTAAAATACCCGAAGTTACGGGCGGAGCGATAACCTTTCCATCCCGCACCAGCAGGAGGCAGGCCCCCGGCCCCTCGGTAACTTTTCCTGCATCATCCAGCAGAATCGGCCAGTCATACCCGTTTACCGTTGCCTCCATGGCGGCTAGTCGTCCATTGTGGTAGTTGGAGAAACATTTTAACCGGGGAGGCATTATATGGTCTGAAATACGAACCCAGGAGCTGACCCCCACATGGAGGGCTTTATCCATGGATTGGTACGCTTCAAAAGGCCAGGAGTCTATAACCAGCTCGGTCGGTTTCCCAGGTTGAGGCTGGAGAAGCTCCCGAACCATCCCTTTCTGAAACACATATGGTCGAATGTAAACATTCTGTCGGTACTTGTTTGCCCTCAGAAGATCTATCACTGCTTGTTCCAATTGTTCGAGCGTATAAGTGAATCCATACCGTACCATCCGGATGGAAAAAAGGAACCGTTTCATATGATCTTTGAGTCGGAACACGTAAAGCTGCTGCTTTTCCTCGTTCCAATAGGCTTTAATTCCTTCGAATATCCCGGCTACCGAAGCGTGCCCCACCGCATTTACATGTATCAACGCATCTTTCCAGGGCAGTATTTCCCCGTTTCTCCAGATAAACTCTGCAATGTCTTCTTTGTAGATGGCCATAACCCCTCCTGAATGATTCTTTGAATAGACTTACGTGGTGCCAAAATTGTGGCACCCCTATTCAAGAAAATTAATAAAGATGGCAGGAAACCCAATGATTGGGTGCTGTCATCCGTTCTTCCGGATACACTTCGTTACATATTTCCATGGCGTATGGACAGCGCTCATGGAAATGACAACCCGAAGGCAGGTGCAGAGGGCTGGGAATTTCGCCCTTTATAGGAGGTGTATGCTCCAGGTTTTTGCCCTCCAGCCTGGGGATAGAGTTAAGCAGAGCGATGGTGTAGGGATGTTTGGGGTTGGAAAACACATCCTGCTTTCTCCCTTTTTCCACAATTTTCCCCAGATACATGATTCCCACATGATCACTGATGTGTTTTACCACCGCTAAATTATGAGCGATGAATAAATACGAAAAATGAAACTCTTTTTGCAGGTCCATCATTAAGTTCAAGATCTGTGCTTGGATAGATACATCCAGAGCAGAAACAGGCTCATCCGCTATGACAAACTGAGGATGGACAGAGAGGGCACGGGCAATTCCGATCCGCTGCTGCTGACCTCCGCTGAACTGGTGGGGGTACCGGTTTGCCTGCTCCGGCCGGATACCGACCTTTTGAAGGAGATCCATAGCCATTTCCGTTGCCTGTGATTTTGTATCCGCCAAACGGTGAAAGAGAATCGGTTCACGGACTATATCCAGCACCCGACTTCTAGGATTCAAAGAAGCATACGGGTCTTGAAAGATCATCTGCATTTGTTTGCGTAAAGGCAGCATTTCTTTTTTTGAGAATCGGGTTATATCCATCCCCTGGAACAGAATCCGGCCCCCTTTTGGTTCCAGTAGCTTTATGATGGTTCTAGCGGTAGTTGATTTACCGCAGCCCGATTCCCCTACCAGGCTGAACACGGTACCTCTTGGGATTTCAAAGGAAACCCCGTTTACAGCGTGTACCCGGAGGGTTTCCCGAATGAACCTTCCGTTTTGAAACGTAAGTTCATCCAGTAGTCCTTTGCCCACACGAAAACTTTGGATTAAATTTTCCACCAATAGAATATTTTCCATAGACTACGAATCCTTCCAGAGCGGGAAAAAGCAGAGAGCTTTTCGGCCTTTGGGTCCCTCGAAAAGGGGTGGTTCCTCCTGCGTGCATATGGTTTGGCAGCGGGAACACCGATCGGCAAACTTGCAACCCTGCGGAAGTTCGAACATGTTCGGTACTATCCCTGGTATAGGTTCCAGCCTGGACTTTTCTTGTTCGATGTCGGGAATAGAACGCAAAAGTCCTTCGGTATACGGATGCGCAGGATTATGAATGATATCTTTGGTATCTCCCGTCTCTACTAATTTTCCACAGTACATTACCATAACCCGGTCTGCAAGTTCGGATACTACGGCTAAATCATGGGTAATAAGAATCAACGCGCATCTTGTTTCTTCCGACAACTTTTTCATTAATTTCAATATTTGAGCTTGAATCGTGACGTCCAGCGCTGTGGTAGGCTCATCGGCAATAATCAAGTCAGGCTGTGATGCGAGAGCGATAGCGATGATTACCCGCTGTCTCATGCCGCCGCTGAATTGATGGGGGTAATCAAGAAGCCTTTTTTCTGGATTAGGTATTCCCACCATGGAGAGCAACTGGATACATTTCTGCTTTCTTGCCTCTTTTGTCAAATTTTGATGAATAATTAAGCTTTCCTCCAGCTGGTACCCCACGGTGAATACAGGGTTCAAAGAAGTCATGGGATCCTGGAACACCATAGAAATTTCTTTCCCGCGGATAGATTGCAGGTGCTGTTCAGAGGCTTTCAATAAATCGGTCCCTTTAAAAAGAATCTCCCCCCCTACGATCTTTCCCGGTTCTTCTATAAGCCTGAGGATGGAGAATCCTGTAACCGACTTACCTCCGCCCGACTCACCCACAATTCCCAATACCTCGCCCCGCCTTAACTCAAAACTAACCCCATCAACCGCTTTCACGACCCCTTTAAGGGTAAAAAAGTGGGTTTGCAGGTTTTTTATTTCTAGCAAAACATCTGTACTCATACATTCACTTCAATCTAGGATTTAACTGATCTCGGAGAAAATCCCCAAACAGGTTAATGGCAAACACTATGAACACTATGTACAATCCCGGGAAAAAGGATACCCACCATAAACCGCTATATAGGACAGAAAACCCCTCACTGCATAACATGCCCAGTGTGGGCCTTGTGGGAGGCACGCCTAATCCCAGGAAACTTAATGTGGCTTCCAGAAGAATGAACGTACCGATTTGAATGGTGGATAACACGATTACAGAGTTGAGTACATTGGGGAGCACTTGTTTCACCATAATGTACAGATCCGAATACCCGATAACTCGGGAAGCCTCTATATATTCTTTTTTCCGCACGGAGAGGGTTTCTCCTCTAACCACTCGAGCGTACCGAACCCAGCCTATTAGAGTGAGGGTAATAAGGATATTGGTGATGCTTCTTCCGAAGGTGGTCATAAGGAAAAGGGCAATGAGCATGCTCGGAAAGGAAAGCTGAATATCCGCAATTCGCATAATAATGGATTCAACCTTTCCCCCGATATAGCCGGCAACTAGACCGATCAGTATGCCGAAGGTTGCAGCAAAGAAAACCCCAGCTATCCCTATAAACAGTGAAACACGGCTTCCGTATACAATGGCACTCAGGATATCCCTTCCCTGCTGGTCTGTACCTAAAAGAAACCTGAGTTCACCTCCGTCAAGCCATGCAGGGGGCTTGAAGGCATCGGCCAGAAAAAGATTGGAAAGGGCATAGGGATTCTGCGGAGTAAGAAAAGGCCCTGCTATAGCCACAAGGATAACAAACAGGATCATGAGGGAGGAGACTATGGCTGTAGTGGATCGACGATAATGATAGAAAAAGTCCGAGGCGAAAAATCTCTGCAGGATAGGAATACTTTTCACCCGTGAGCCCCCCTCTACAACTCTACCCGCGGATCAATCAGGGTGTATATGATGTCTACCGCGAAATTGATGGCCACAAACAACACGGACACAAACAAAAGATAGGCCGACACGATAGGCCGGTCCAGATTCATGATCGAATCTATCAGCAACTTGCCCATCCCTGGCCAGGCATAGATGGTTTCGGTTATGGTTGTAAAAGCAATTAGTTCTCCCAATTGCAGCCCAAAAATAGTCACTACCGGAATCATGATATTTTTTAATGCGTGTTTAAAAAGGATATCTTTCTCTCCCACCCCTTTAGCCCGTGCAAACTTTATGTATTCCTGCCGCAGTGTTTCCATCATGCCCGCCCTGATCAACCGAATAATGGTGGCAATATTGATAACCGCCAGGGTAAAAGCGGGCAGAAACACGTGCCTCCATCCTTCCAGGGTGAACAGGCTGCTCCGGATGCCTAGAAAAACTCCTGTTTCGCCCCTGCCGGATACGGGAAACCAGCCCAACCGCACGCTGAGAAAGAAGATAAACACCATACCGATCCAAAAGGAGGGAAGAGAAATTCCCAGAATGGAAAAACCCATGATGCCTTTACTCAATTTCCGGCGTGGATAAGCCCCGGCATATACCCCTCCGCTGATCCCTATCACTATTGTTAGGAGCATTGCCACAATTACGATTTCTAAGGTGGCTGGGAACCTGCTGAAAATGAGACGTAACGCCGGTTGATGATGTGTGTAGGACATCCCAAAATCTCCCCGCAGGGCGTTTCGAAGAAAGATGGCATACTGGTAGTACAACGGCTTGTCCAGGCCAAGCATTTTTCTAACCTGTTCCACCTGTTCCGGGGGAGCACGCTCGGGGAGCATGTTGTAAATGGGATTCCCTATAACGCTGGTGATAAAAAATACAATGGTAGAAACAATCAGAAGCACTCCTGCCATCTGGAGGAGCCGCTTAACTAGGTACTTCCACACAGAATACCGGTCCTTTCACTTCAAAATACAATCCTCGCGGGCGCCCCACCAGGGGTTTTTCCGCCCCGCGAGGGAGTAATACCAGATTACTTAGGGAAAGAAATGTCCCAGGCGTAAATGTGCTGATCGACCCTCGGTTTGTATATAATGTTCTGGCCATGCGCGTAAATCGCCGTTTCCCTGTGGGTTGTAAATAGGGCTACATCATCCCAGGCTATCTTCCAAACCTGCTGCATGATGGAATCCCGCTCCTTCGGGTCTACCGTAGCCAGCGCTTTTTCAATCAGTGCATCTACCTGTTCATTGGCGTAGTAGCCTCTATTTACTCCACCCCAGCCTTTCCGTTTGGGGGCATTAAGATAGGCACTGTACAGTAGATCCTTGGCTATCAGAGCGCTCTCGCCGCTGGGTTCTGACCAGGCACTCATAATAAAGTGACTCTTAAAACCTTCGTACATGCGGATGTATCCCCAGAAAACCGATCGAGACATAAGGTTTACATTGCATTTGATTCCAACCTTTTCAAGATACCCTCCAATAGCTGTTGCAATGGCCGCGTCGTTGATGTATCGGTCATTGGTGGCATCTAAGGTGATTTCGAAGCGGTATCCATTCGCCTGGCGTTTATACCCCGCAGCATCAAGCAGCTGTTCTGCTTTGGCTGGATTATACTCGTATTTCTTCAGATTCGGATTGTACCCATTGAATCCTTCAGGTACGGGGGTATGGGCGACAACTGCGTATCCTCCCATAATTTTTTCAATTATTTCTTTTTCATTTACCGCATGTACAATCGCCTGGCGGACCTCCCGAACCGATAGAGGATTCGATCCATCGGGAGATTTGATCGGCATCGGTGCATTGGGGCTCGGGTTTTGCTTTGTCTGCCCCATGGCGAACATCATGGTGCTGATTCCAGGCTCTGTGAGAACTTTAACCCCGCTCCTTGTTTTCAGCATATCCGCATCCCGCACAGGAACATTGGTAATCAGATCTACCTCCCGGGCCATTAGACTAGCCGTCCTTGTCCCAGCCTGTGGAATAGGCCGAAACACCACCCGTTCGATCTGCGGTTTTTCTCCCCAGTAATCTTCGTTCCGTACCAGCACCAGACGATCATCCTTTACATACTCTGCCACTTTATACTTTCCCGTACCCACTATGGTGGTTTCCATGGCTTCCGGCCCTTTACCTTCTAAGGTTTCTTTACTGACTATGGCAATGTTCCTCAGGTGGCTGGGCAAAAGCACATCGGGGACAATAGTAGTAATTTCAACGGTATAATCATCTACAGCTCTCCAACTTTTGAAGTTGCCCAGAGCGTCGGCCCAACCCCTGCCGTCCGCCTTGCAAACATCAAAGGAATACACCACATCTTTTGCTGTAAAGGGCTTGCCGTTATGAAACTTGACGCCCTGTCTGAGTTTTATGGTCCACACACTGGCATCCTTATTGGGGGTCCAGGAGAGGGCTAACCCCGGCGACGCGCTGAGATCGTTGTTCACATAGATAAGTGTCTCAAACACATGCCTCTGCATCGAGTTTGAGATAACTTCGTTGCGGCTGAAGGGATTCCAGGTTGTTACATCCCCAGGCATGGCAATGGTAACCGACTTGGGTTGGGCGGCTTTGGGGGCTTCCTGCTTGCCGGCGCCAAAAAGCGTGCCTGCAACTCCAAAGACAATCAGAAGAAACACCCCGCCCCCATGCATTTTTTTCTTCATACTCTTTTCCTCCTAGAAATAGTTTTATCTAATAATGGACTGCCCGCCAGAGATTTTTTGGCAAGCCGGCCATTCCCTCAAACCCCAAACGCTGTAAAGCTTTCCAGGCCTCTTCCTGACTTTGCATTAATACCTGTTCTTGATTGATATGAGGAATCTTTCTATTCCGCATGACCATCTTTCCATCCACCAGCACTGTATCCACATCAGAGGGGTACGCCTGGTATACTACCCGCAGAGGTTCCTGCCACAGGGGGTATAGATGCGGTTTTTGTACATCTATCAGTACCAGATCTGCCTTTTTCCCTACTTCGATCGAGCCAATCTGGTCCTCTAACCCCAGAGCCCTGGCTGCATGAATCGTTACCATCTCCAAAGCCTTCCCCGCGGGAAGCAGTTCAGGGTCTTTAAAATGCACCCGCTGAAGGCGGATCCCTACTCGCATTTTTTCGAATAAATCGTACGTTCTATCTGGTGCACTTGCATCGGAACAGAAGGTTACATTGCAGCCTGCATTCAGTAACTCTATAACAGGACAGCGGTTTAAAATGTAGGCGGTGGTACAGGGGCCGGAGCACACAGAAACGTTCTTCTGTGCCAGGATATTTACTTCTTCGCTGGAGATCCCTGTACAATGGGCTAAAGAGAGGTTTGGACCCAATAGAAAAGGAAAATGCTGCTGAGCAAAGAGGATATCTCCACCGTAGGAATGCCCGTGAATGGGCACCCCGTATTCTTCGGAAAGACGAAATACCTCTTTATGTTGAAAAATATGCTCTTCAAGGCTCAGCCCCTCCCTCTTTCCCACTCCCGAGGGAGTTGGGTAGCAAAGGATTCTTCCGTTGTAACACGAACGATACCGCTTGACGGCTTCTTCTGTTTTTGACAGGGCCTCTTTATGCGTGAGGGAGTATTCCTTGTATGTAGTATTGTTTTTCCAGATACGAAAGGTTTTTGGATAGGGCGGATTCGGGGGTCCAACCCCCAGAATATCCCGTATACCCACTTCTGCCATAGCCTCTACATGGGCGTCCCACGATTCTGGATCGTCAAACCGGGGGTAGGAGCCAAACATGCTGAGGCCCGTGGTA
The DNA here is from genome assembly GCA_937991975.1 of uncultured Spirochaetales bacterium. Taxonomy (GTDB): domain Bacteria; phylum Spirochaetota; class Spirochaetia; order DTKZ01; family DTKZ01; genus DTKZ01. Next base: position 17,652 of record CALKLC010000123.1, read on the forward strand.
ATTCCTGCCTGGATTTTTTCTAGACCGGAAAGATAGGCTTCTGCTTTCCAGAACTCCGGCGTGGTGCCCTGGAAATACAGACGCTCCATCATGCTGTCCCAGCTGTCCCTCATGCCAGCTCCACCTTCGCCCAGCGTTTTCGTGAGGCCATGACCCGCATGGGCATGGGAGTCAATAAGACCAGGAATTAAAACATTCCCCCTGCCATTTATAATGCGATCTTCTTGAAAGGAGTCTTTTGGGAAAGGGCAATCGGTCAAAGTCCCCACATACGCGATGGTAGAGCCTTTTACTACCACACAGCCGTCTTTCAGAACTCTTCTATCGCGGTCTAAAGTAATGATTGTACAGTTTGCTATAAGGAGAGAATCCCTCTCTTCTTGATCTGGTTCTATACGGTCCGCATGGTAGCACGCCATTCTATTTTTTTATACTAAGGTGAGAACAGAAGAATGTCAATCTAAACTTAAAGGGGCGATAGTGTTCAGACTCCTCCCCTTAGGATCCACGAAGGGAACCCGTTTAATCACCTGCTCCTGTGCTTGCTGCTCCCTTTTCTTGCTTTGTTCCCAATCCATCGTTTGGATGGTCCCGTTTTTTACAACAATTTCCCCATCGATGTACACATCCCGTACGGCCCTCTCAGCTGCGACAAAGACTAAACTTCGCAAAGGATCGTGAACTGGCAGCATGGACGGATGATGAAGATCGACCAGCACCAGATCGGCCTTGCATCCCGGGGCAAGACGTCCAATGTCATTCCTGAGTAAGGCCCGAGCCCCTCCTACCGTAGCTGCGAAAAATGCATCTTTAGTGGAAGTGTCAAACACCGATCCAGCGGAAACTCGGGCTAGATAGATTGCGTTTCGTATTTCTTCCAACATGTTGTAGGGATACGAATCCGTTCCAATGCCGAGATTGATTCCCGCTTTTCTGTATTTACCAAAGGTATGAAGACTCATTCCGGTACGAGCAAACACAGTAGGGCAGTGGGCTACGGAAACGTTATGGGCAGCGAGGCGGTACATATCTTCCTGACTGCGAAGGGGGGACCAGGGATGATGGTCGAGAAAGATGCCATGCCCCAGGGTGGTTCGTTCACTGAGGACTCCTAGTTCTTCTAACCATTGGATAGGGGAAATCCCGTGCCTGCGGAGAATCTCGTGCACTTCTATTAAAGTCTGCGCTCCATGGGTATGAAAAGGAACATTCAAGGCTACCGCCTGACGAAAAGCCTCCTGGAATAGATCGGGTTTACAGGTATCGACCTGAGCTGGCATAATAATTCCGCCCAGCCTGCCCGAAGGATGGCTCCTGGCCTGTTGCACCGTTTGTATCGCTTTTTCTAGCCCCTCCCAGCCTGCTTTCTCGTTCCACTCGTAGCGGACTTCCCTTCCCTCTACATCCACCCATCGAGCCTGACGGAAACTCTCCGCTATATACACTCGTAAGCCGCTTCGCAAAAGGAGGTCCCATTTGCCGGGGAAACTTCTTGAAATATCCACCACAGTAGTGACACCGCTTCGAAGAAGTTCACAGAGAGCCCCTTCCACCGAATCTGGCGCCTCTTCATCCTCCATCTGTAAGAGGGAACTGTAGGAATACAAGGCATGACCATAGAGGGCCTTGGCCCCTATATCGTCAAAAATTCCTTTATCTACACTGCCTCCGTATAGGTGACAGTGAAGATTTACTAACCCGGGCATCACTAAAAGATCCGTGCCAGAGATCTCTGTATCTACTTCTCCCTTGTATGCAGGTCCTATGTACTGAATGTGTTTCCCTTGAAAAACCACATCCAGGTTACGGCCGTACCGGTGTGTTTCTTTTTCCGCGTCCCAGTATATGACCCAGGAAGCATTCCGTATAACTGTTGTAGTTCCTTTTTCTTTCATACCCTATCCTTTGTCAGAATAGAACCTCCTGTATTTCGATCTGATACCCTTCGGGATCCTCGAATACAAAGGCTCTGATCTTCAACTCCCTGCTCTCAAAAATATCGGACAGGTTAGGTACAGAGATATTCTTACAGAACTCATACCAGGCATCCAGGTTAGATACCCTGATACAGATCTGCACGGGCTTTGCTGCCTCCCACCGATGCATTCCCCGCTTTTCATCTACGATACCCAGGTACCCGGCTTCAGAAATGCGGTAGATTTTGCACCATCCTTGATCGATCGCCAGCGGAAACCGGAATACCTTCTCATAGAAATCAATTCCTTTCTGTAAGTCTCTGTAGTAGATGAAGGTTATGAATTTTTCAATGCTATGTAGATCGGGTGGCGGAACATCAGGCTTCATCATTTTTTTCTCCTTCGTTGTTCATGTAATAGAATGGTTTTTTGCAGACCTGCTCGATTTCCTTTGCCTGGCTGGCAAAATACCGGGTAAGGGCCTGTTTTAACGAACGCAAGCTCTCCTGCGCTTTCTCGAATTGGTCGGCATAGTCCAAAGGGATGGATTCTTTCAGTTTCGTGAGGACTTCTGTTTTATCTATCTGGGTAAGCTTTCCGTTCTCCAGCACGATCTTGCCGCCGATCAGCACATGGGTAATGTGGGATTTCCTGCCCCTCTGCAGAAGCACCTCCACAGGATCATGATAAGGGTATGTAAAAGGTTCTGTCATACGAGTGTAGTCCAGGAGAACTACGTCTGCAGGCTTCCCTACCTCTAGTTTCCCTATCTGGAGACCGATGCAACGTGCCCCTCCTTCGGTAACCATGTGAAATACTTCCCTACTGCCCAGACACCCGGAACCGGGGACATGGTCTACCACACGGTGAAGTTTTGCCGCCATGCGAGCCTCTTCTATAAAGTCTCTCTCGTCACCGAACTCCTTATCGTCCATCCCTATGCCGACGGTAACCCCTGCCTTCCATAGAGGCCATACGGGACTGATCCCGTTACGTACTCGCAGGTTGCAGGAGGGGTGATGCGTAACATTCACACCCGTTTGGCGGAGGGTGTGCACATCTTCTTTTGTGATCCAGACACAGTGACCTAACGTTACATGGGGCCCGAGGATCCCCTTTTCAGCCATCCAGGCGATCAGCGTCTTGCCGTACTTTTTCAGTCCATAGAGGAACTGGTGGGGTGTTTGCTGTACATGGGTAAACAGCATTTTATTTTCCCTTCGGGCCCTGCGATCTATTTCATAGAGAACTTCTTCCTCTACCCACTGGGGAGCCATGGGACCGTGATGGATCTGCATTTTGTCTGTGCTAAAATCCTTACTCAGCGAGTCTACTGTATCGAAGTACCGCTCGGGAGAGAATTGCTTCGAGTTCTGCATGATCGCTTCCGCTTTCTTACGGTCTTCCATACTGAGGGAGGCAAGGAAGGGTTCCTGGTCACCATACACAAAGGTGTTCACATAGGACAGTGCAGGGGCAAAGGCTACACGGAGATCACTGGCCTGGTACGCTTTTAAAATATTACCCATTTCTTCCCCTGCCTGCAGGGGGCTCGTAGGAGTATGGTTGTGCATAACAGCGGTAACCCCGGATTCTATCAGGAGAATAGCCTGCCATAAGGTATCCCAGTACAGGCTAACAGGGGGGTATTTTCGGAACTTCCACACCTCCAGCGTGTCATCCACTGCTCCTCGCTGAAAATCTGTAATGCCCCGTCCATGGCCGTGGGCATTGATCAGCCCGGGGATAATAAGGGAATCAGCACTCCCTACTGTACGATCGGGACGATATTGTTCTACTAGCTCCCGGTAGGGGCCCAAAGCCTGAATCACACCATCTTGAATATAAACGGCGCCCCCCTCCATCGTGGTTCGGCTGTCGGGTATTACATACTTTCCATAGAGTAAAAGACTGCTCATACTTGCCTCCGTGTATGAAAGGCGGCGTAGGATGAGGGGTGTTCCCCCTGCGGGATGTATTTCCCCTGCCCATCTTGTGCGACTAGTTTTTCTTTCTGTACTACCGGCTGTCCTCTCTGGTATACAGCCTCCAGGGATCCTTCGATACGCAATCCCTCATACAGGGTGTATCCTGCTTTAGAATGCTGTGTGGATCCCTGTAAAATGTAAGGTTTTCGTGGGTCTACCAGTACAAAATCGGCGTCGCTCCCTGGTTCCAGCGTCCCTTTCTTTGGATACAAACCAAAAATACGAGCCGGGTTTTCTGCCAAACACCGAACAAGCTGGGGGAGAGTGAGGAACCCCTCCACAAAGCCTTTCTGATACAAGGTGTAGAACAAGGTCTCCGCCTGCGGCGAACCATAGCCGGCTGCAAGAAAGTCATCGGTGATTTTCTTTGTCTTTGGAGCATGATCGCTGGCTACCACATCGATTTCGCCGTACTTTAGGCCCTCCCATAATTGGTGGTTATCCTCCTTTGTGCGCAAAGGAGGGCCAATTTTTGCTAAAGGCCCCCACTTCTGGAAGTCTTCTTCGGTTAAAAGGAGGTACTGGGGGCAGGTTTCTGCGTATACTGTTTGTCCCCTTTCCCGGGCTCTGCGAATGGGTTCCATTCCTTTCCCGATACTGATATGGGGGATGTATAGGGGGCAAGAACAAACCCGCGCGATGGCAATGGCTCGGTTGATTGCTTCCTCCTCTAACTCTGCGGGTCGAACTTTTACAAAAACCTCTTTGGCAGGAACACCTAGTTTTTGGTATTTATCCTCCAGGTAATCGGTCACCAACCCGTTCTCCGCGTGAACCATCACCATGCCCCCGTGTGCAGCTGCTAAATCCATGGCTGCTGCCAGGTAGTAGTCGGTTGTCATTCTTCCCAGTTTGGCATAGGTCATGAACATTTTGAAACTTTTCACCCCGTAGGGGAATGCACGAGGGATATCCATGTACTGTTTTTCCACCTGAAATAACCCCAAATGAAAGGCGTAATCGATACAGGAACCCTTAGCCTTTTCAAAAGCAGTATCTAGAGCTTGTTCGACTGTCTCCCCCGGGAAAGCATACGCGTAGTGTATAACGGTAGTCGTACCCCCGTAGGCAGCCACCTGGGGGAGGCTTACAAAATCGTCTTCATAGTACGGATGGGTGTGGGCATCGATAAAACCCGGCAATACATACATTCCAGAAGCATCTATTACTTCCTTTGCCTCTGCCTCTGAAAGTTCCTCTCCTATAGCTGCAATCTTCCCACTCACAATACCTAAAGTGCTATTTTGGTATCCCTTTCCCGTGACAACGAGTCCGTTCTTCACAATTAAATCTAATTTTCCCCGTTTTACTTCCATTCCTTGATTCCCCCTGTCCTTTATCCTATACTACCCCTATGATACACGTTGAAAAGCCTGTAGGTATCGCATCAGTTCGATCTTTAGATAAAGCTTTATCAATACTGGAGCTCATTGGCACAAAAAGCTCTCCTATTGATCTTGCCACCCTTTCTAGAGAAGCCCGTATGCCAAAAACCACTACCCTTCGGATGCTTTCCACCCTGGTCAAACGAAATTTCCTTTCTTACGATCCCCATGCAAAAACCTACACTCTTGGCATCTCTCTTATCTATTTAGGTAAAAAGGCAGAAGAGCACTTCAGCCTGACCCGGATCCTCCGGCCATTCCTTCTAGAAATATCGAACGAGGTACAGGAAACGGCTTCTCTTGTCTTGTTGGAGTACGATACGGCAGTGTACATAGACCAGATTATTAGTAAAAACCTCATTCGAGCGGTTCCTTCTGTGGGGGCCCACTTAAACCTGTACTGCACTGCCTCGGGAAAACTTTTCCTTAGTCAATTCTCCCATGAACAGCTGGAAGATTATTTGCAAACCCATCCCTTAACTCCCTTAACCCCAAAAACCATAACCGACCCTAACCTTTTAAAACAAGAATTAGAAAAAATCCGCGCACAGGGATATAGCACAGACGATGAAGAGACAGAAATTGGAGGCTTCTGCATTGCCGTTCCCATATGGAATCAGATGGGAGACCTCGCAGCTGTGTTCAGTATCACGGGTCCCGCGGAACGGATCCGATCGAAGCAAATATCCCATATAGCCTCTTACCTAAAAGCGGTTTCTGAAAAAGCTTCCGAAGCCCTTGGTTTTAAGCAAAGGAAAGGTTCTCCTGCAGGGCCTAAGTAGGTCATAAAGGAAGCAACCTATACCCTCATTTTAACAATAGATTCGGCAGCCAGGTGGCGATTCCCGGAAACAATAGCAATGCGACCAAAACAATGAGATCACATACTACAAAAGGCCAGATTCCCGCGAAGATATCCTCTAGACTCACGTCTTTCCCTGCCACTCCCTTCATGGCAAACACATTTAAGCCTACCGGCGGGGTAACCGCACCAATTTCGGTCATTTTCAGGCAGATCACCCCAAACCAAATCGGGTCGTATCCCAGGCGGAGGATAATCGGATATACAATGGGAAGGGTAAGGGCATAGATCCCTACAGGAACCATGATCATTCCCAGGAAGAACATCAAAAGGACTATGGCAAGTAGAATGACAAAACTCGGAACGGGTAGTGCGTCGATCATGCGGGATAATTCCGCGGGGAGTCGGGTGATGGCCAGCACCCTGCTGTAATATAGAGCGCCGATATTGATTAAAAAGATCATAGCCGTTGTATTGGCGGAATCCTTCATAGCCATTACCACTTCACGGAAACTTTTTACGTCTTTTAACCTCCAGCCAATGAATAAAGTGGCAAAAGACCCTGCCGCGGCAGCTTCGGTAGGGGTAAACAGTCCTCCATACATGCCGCCCAGCACTATCAATGCAACCAGAGCTATCGGCCATAGTTGGGAACCTTCAGAGAGGCGCTTGGAAAAGGACCAGCTTTCTTTTTCGAAGCGTGGGGCCAATTGGGGATTTTTCTTAACCCTATAGATGATCATCAGAGAGTAGACAGTAGCGGTAATCAACCCCGGGATAATACCTGCGGCGAATAATTTCCCCACGGAGGTTTGGGTAAACATCGCATAGATAATGAACATCATGCTGGGAGGAATCATGGAAGCAAAGGTTCCCGCGGAAGCTATGCAACCTGTGGCGAGCTTTTTATCGTAATTGTATTTTGCCATCTCCGGAAGAGCGAGCTTTCCAAAAATAGCTGTAGCGGCGATGGATGACCCGGAGATTGCTCCAAAAGCGGCGCAGCCGAAACAGGTAGCCACACCTAAGGAACCTGGTACGCCGTGGGTTAAACCATATACGCCCCTGAATGCTCTTGCCGCAAAGCTTCCGATGCCCGCAAAAGCTCCCATTAAGATAAACAAAGGGATACATGCCCACGTAGGGGTAGCTATAGCATGGTATGCAGTTTGACTTAAGAGGGAGAGTGCTCCATTCAGCCCTATTAGAATCCCGCTTCCAAGGAGGCCGCTAAGAATAAAGGCTGTTCCAATCGGTATACCCAGAGTCATGGTAAAAAGTAGAAGCAGTATGGTTAAGGATCCGATGGTAAGAAAATTCATACGATACTCTCCCTAAAATGAAACATCCGAGGGTAAATCAGGAGTTTCCGCCTGTTTAGCAAAAGGATCTTCCGCATATCGGGCATTCTTTATACTGGTTGCCGTATTCATCAGGATGGACGTTAAATAAAAAAATAATCCAATGACAATCAACACTTTGACTGGCCAGATGGGCAGTTGTACTGTCCCGGCAACTGCTTCATTGGTACGGTACGCGATCAAGGTGTTCCTGCCCATTTCATAAAGGAATATACTCACTACCCCTAATTGGATAACATTGATTAGTACCAGCAGGAGTTTCTTTATTTTCCAGGGCAAAAAGTGTAAGAAAATCTCGATTCGAACGTTTTCGTCGTTCTCTTCACACCGGGCAAGACCCAGATAGATCACCACCATCATGACAAATACCGACATTTCGGCTATCCCCTGGAAGGGCTTGTCTATACCACGGCTTACAATGTCAAGGAGGAGCAAGGCCATCATGAGAAGCATAAGCCATCCGGAAAAAGCGGACAAGAACTCGTTTATTGTATGCAAGACTTTGCGCATTTTAACACCCCCCTTTCAGCATAGTACAAAAAATCGCATATGGGATACCCTCCCATATGCGATTGATGCGATCGAAAAGCAGGGCGCTATTTCTTATCCCGTGCCATGGCTTCTTTCATGATATCTCGCATTTTTTCCATGATCTTATCCGCATTGGTGATGCCTGCTGCTTTATTTTCTTCCACCCATTTTGCATGAAGCTTTACAAGCTCTTTTTCGTTTTCCCACTTCTTTAATTCTTCTTCGGTAATAACCGCTACTTTATATCCCGCTTTCTTTTGAGTTTCGAAGATGCGTTCCCAGGCTCCGGCAAAGGCCTTGCCAAACTCGTCCATGGCAAACTTATTCGCTCGTTCAATGCCCTCCTGCACCTCTTTCGGCAAAGAGTTCCAGAAATTTTTGTTAGCTACAATTAGAAAGGGAGTAGCCCACCAAATTTCCTTGGTAACCAGCAGGTTAGGAGCCGGCTCTTCAAACTTCATCATGTGCAGCCCGTCATAGTTGGTAAGAACCCCGTCAATGGTTTTTGTCTGTAACGCCATATACACGTCCGCCCAGGGAACCGATACAGGGATAGCCCCCGCGTTTCGAAGGTACTCCAGCACCCATCGGCTGGAAGCCCGCCATTTCTGTCCTTTAATGTCATCTATACTGGTAATGGGTTTTGTGCTCGCAAATGCCCCTGGAAGCCCGGAGGTGTATAGCATGATCTTCAGGTTCCATTGATCTTCGATTTCCTTTTTTAATTCTGGAATCTCTTGGTACGCTGTATCGTACACCCATCGTATAACTTCCCATTTCCCGGGCCCAATGGGGAATAGTTTGAAAATCTGATGCAGAGGAAGTTGTTTGGGATAAAACTCGGCGAATACGAATCCCATTTGAGCCACTCCGTCGGATATCCCTTTTAAAGCTTCCGGTGCCGATAGCAGGGCCGCCCCCCAGAAATCCTGGATTTTCACTGCTCCCTTTGTTTCCCTCTCTACAGCGGGAATCCATACATTTTTCAAAAATTCTGTGCGCACCCCTCCAGGGGGATCACTATCCGAATATTTTACAGTGATAGTAGCCTGTTTTTGTGCAGGTGTCTCTTTCGCACCGCCCGCAAAGAGAAGACCTGCGACAAGCAGGAAAACTCCCAGGATAGTTAAAGCTCGTTTCATACGTATCCTCCTTGGATAAGTTTTAAAAAGTCTAACTAGTAGAGGTCTTTTCTGTCAATATAAAATTCAATTTTTTGGTATAAAGTTTCTATAAATGGAATAACTTCATACATTTTTGTAGTTAATTGGAATCAAGCATACTCTAAAGTATTATTTAATCTGTTCTTGACAGATAAAACTAAGATTTGGTATAGTATTCCACCATAAGGAACAATTGCCATTTTGATGAGGGAGATTTTTTCCATACAACCCCAACATACGCCACCGGAGGCATCCCCACGAAAGATCGTGGAAGAGGGACTGCGAAAACCTCTGGGATCTCCCCCCATCGAAGAGTTGATCCATCCAACCGATTATGTGTGCATACTCATTGATGACATTACCCGCCCAACTCCCCAGAAAGTGTTACTCCCTCCTCTATTGGATGTACTTAAAAAGTGCGGAATTTCTGATTCTCATATCACCTTTCTTATCGCTCTCGGAACCCACAGGCCTATGAATCTAAAGGAAATCGAACAACATGTAGGATCTGAAATTGCGTCTCGATTTACCATCAAGAATCATGAGTGGGATAATCCTGATGCTCTTTTTTTCGCAGGAACCACGCCTGGAGGAACTCCGATCTATGTGAACCGTTTATTAAAGGAGGCCGATTTCTCCATCGGTGTTTCCAGTGTTGTGCCTCATGCCCAGGTCGGCTGGGGGGGCGGATCAAAAATAGTACTGCCTGGTGTAAGTGGCGCAGAGACCGTAGGCGCCATGCACCTTTTCGCTGCCTCCCTTCCTGGGTATCCAAGGTTCGCGGGGCAGGTAGATACTCCTGTTCGAGCTTTGATCGAAGAGATCGGCCGAAAGGCAGGACTTTCCTATATCGTAAATGCTGTTTTTAATGCCAGCTACGAGCTGATCCATGTGGTTGCCGGCGACCCTGTATCAGCCCACCGTCAAGGGGTTCAACTAGCTCATGATATCTTCATTCGGCCCATACCTGACCTTGCCGATGTCGTCGTTGTAGACGCGCATCCCGCGGACCTTGAGTACTGGCAGGGACTAAAACCCCTAACCCTTGGACATTTAGCCGTAAAGAAAGGGGGAGTCCTTATCCTTCAGGGGAGATTCCCCGAAGGGATAAGCCGTACACATACGGAACTCTCCCGGTATGGGAAATTATCCAGAGGGGAACTTGACCAGGTGGTGAAAGAAGGGCTTTTAAAGGATGGGGCCTGCATAGGGGCTCTCTACCAGCATATCCTTGTCCGGGAACATTGCGCCGTATTTTGTGTATCTGAGGGGTTGACTCCCCATATGTGCGACAACCTTGGTTTTGAATATTATCCTACTGTAAAAAAAGCCCTGGATGAGGCAAAGCACCGACTTTCAGCTGGGGCAACAGTTGGATGGATTCATGAGGGAGGGGAGACCGTCCCGGCGGTTATTGAGCAAAAAAACTAAAGAATACGTAATGGAGGAAAACCATGGGAGAAACTGTGTACTTTCGGCCTGAAGATTTAACTTCCTACATCGAGCGGTTTTTTATCACCTATAAGGTACCCCAAAATCATGCAAAACAGATTGCGGAGGTCATTACAGAAGCAGATCTGCGGGGTGTGCATTCCCATGGGATATCGCGTCTCCATGTGTACTATGGGGACAGACTACGGGCAGGGCTGATGGATCCTGCTACGCCGTATAAAGTACTCAGTGAAACGGAAACAACCATCCGGTATGACGGCGGGAACGGCTTCGGCCAGGTGGTGGGTATTGCCGCCATGGAAAAGTGTATCGAAAAAGCGAAAATCCATCAGGTGGGAATAGCCACTGTCTGCAATTCCAACCACTATGGAATCGCCGCCTATTATTCGATGATGGCTCTCCCCCACGGGATGATAGGGATCAGCATGACCAATTCCCAGCCTTTAGTTGCCCCCACGTACGGACGGGAACGAATACTGGGTACAAATCCGATTTCTGTAGCGGCCCCTGCCCATAGGAGGAAACCTTTTGTACTGGATATGGCCACAAGTATTGTTCCCATGGGGAAAATTATGCTGGCGGAAACAAAGGGAGAAACAGTCCCTCTCGGGTATGGAATCAATGCAAAAGGGGAGTTAACTCAGAATCCAACCGAAATCCGGAACGGAGGCGCTCTTTTGCCCCTTGGGGGCCCTGATTATTTATCCGGATATAAAGGGTACGGGTTAGCCCTTTGGGTGGATATTCTCTGCGGCGTACTGGCTGGAGCGGCTTTTGGCAAGGATGTGGGCAGCCCTGTAGCCACATCCGGAACTCCCACGAACATCGGCCATTTCTTTCTGGCATTAAACATACAGGCTTTCCGCGATCTCTCCGATTTTACCCGGGACATGGATGCTTTGATTGAACAGCTAACCAGCTGTCCTAAAGAACCGGGGAAAGAGCGGATTTACATCCATGGGGAAAAAGAGTTCGAGCAAAAAGAACGGTATTTGAAGGAGGGGGTTGCCCTGCCCGTAGAAGTTGTAGAGGTACTTCAAAAGAAAGGGAAGGAATCGGGGGTCCCGTTTGATTTAAGGCCCCTTCATTCTAAAGCAGGTTAATTCATGCAGGAGTGGTGCCAAAATTGTGGCACCTCTTAAATTGATTCTTCCAGGCAGATTTGCCGGGCTGCCAGGAATAGGGCTTGTACCCCCTTATTGACCGCCTCGGGCTCACACCATTCCTCCGGTGTATGACTGCGACCCCCTTTGCAGGGAACAAACAGCATTCCCACCGGTGCCAGGGAAGAGATCTGATTCATATCATGGCCGGCCCCGCTGGAGAGTTCCATCCAGCGGGGAGTAAGAACAGCTGCAACTTCCTTTAAAACTCTCTGTAAGCCCGGATCTGTCGCGATGGGAGGGGATGTGGAGAGAACCTCCATAGATAGGGGTACCCCTCTCCTTTCTCCTATCTGTTCTGCCTGCTGTCGAATCGATTGGGTTAAGGCGTCGAGGGTATCTACCTGCAGGCTTCTAATTTCTGCGAAAGCTTCTACTCTTTCTGGAATAACGTTTGCCGCATTCGGATACACAGTGAGTTTTCCTACCGTTCCCACAAGGGGTTCAGGGTCGATCGTAATAGCCATTCTTTTACAGAGAGTTTCTAGGACCAGTACGAGCTCTGCCATGGCGGTTAGAGCATCCTTTCGGTATGCCATGGGGGTGGTTCCCGCATGATCCGCCCGTCCATGGGCTATGAACTTTATTCTGCGGATTCCCACTATTCCCTTTACAACGCCTAGATCTTTTCCGTTTGATTCCAGTACAGGCCCCTGTTCGATATGCAATTCTAGACCCCCGAAAATACTGGCTGGTTTCCAGGCAGCTTTTGCAACCAGGATAGAGTCTCCGCCTGCGGAATCGATCGCTTCCGCAAGGGTGCGGCCGTTACTGTCCCGCCGCTCTAAGGCGTCTACAGGCAAAGTACCGGCCATGGCTCGGCTTCCAATGGTAGAAATTCCGAACTCTGTAGGCTCTTCAGCCGTGAAATCCACAACGATAAGTCCCCTTAAGGGAGAAAGGCTGTGCAGTGCCTTCGCAACCTGAATCCCCCCCACAACACCCAGCACCCCATCAAACCGCCCCCCCTGCAATACCGTGTCAGTATGGGAACCTAGGAGGAGGGGCGGTAACGTAATGTCCTTTCCAGGCAAGAAGCCCAGTAAGTTCGCTGCCGGGTCTTGCTTCACTTCCAGACCCGCATTCTCCATCCATTGTTTTACCAGTTGCCTCCCCTGATTGTATGCGGGTGTAAAGGCCCGGCGTGTCCACCCTGGAATATTTTTTTCCCGGATTTCGGATAATTCCATGATCTGTTTAAAGGCATCCGGAAAGTTGGGCAGAATGGTTGGGTTCCTATGCATGCGTACACCATAGAACTTTTACGTCTCGTTTTTCAACCAGTTTAAGCGGGGTTACATTGACAAAATAGGAATCCTGGGGTAAAAATAAATGGAATACTGTTCCACAATGAGGTATATCTAACCGTATGGCAAGTTCACTGTTCCCAGATCTGCATCCTATGATGGAACCTGCATCTATCGCTGTAATTGGCGCTAGCGAGAACCGGGGGCCGGGAAGGCAGGTATTGGAAAACCTGTTCCAGTTAGGATACGCGGGTAAGATTTATCCCATCAACCCGAAATACAGCAAAGTGCTGGACCTCCCCTGTTACCCGAGTATGCAAAAGGTGTACGAGGAGCAGGGTTCGGTAGATATGCTGGCAATTCTTTTGGGCAGGGACGCCATTCTTCCAGTATTAGAAGAAGCCGCCGAGGCAGGGGTAAAGGCTGCCTGGGCGTTTGCAAGCGGGTTTGCAGAAGCAGACGAAGAAGGGAAGGCATTGCAGCATAGGCTTACCGACTTTTGCAAGAAGCACCGTATCCTCTTTTGCGGTCCCAACTGTGTGGGATTCTTGAATCCGGCCAAAAAAACGGGTACCTACAGTGCGCCGGCTCCCAAGGAAATCCGTGCCGGGAACCTGGGGTTTGTCGCCCAAAGCGGGTACGTCTGTTTAGCCATGGCGAACTCCGGCAGGGGAATTGGGTTCAGCTCCATCTGTTCTTCAGGGAACGAGGCAGTGTTGGACGCTACGGATTACATGAACTACCTGCTGGAACAGGAAGAGACGAAAGTTGTCGGCGGTTTTATCGAACAGTTCCGGTATCCGGAAAAGTTGATTCACCTTGCGCAAAAAGCCCGTGACCGTGGAAAACCTCTGGTGCTGATAAAAGTTGGAAAATCAACCCTGGCCAAACGAGCTACGGAAGCGCACACAGGGGCATTGGCTGGAGAAGATGATGTGCAGGATGCTCTTTTCGAAAAACTCGGAATTATCCGCGTACAGGATCTGGAAGAATTGTTTGAAACAGCCGAGCTGTGTATCAAATATCCTGTTCCCCCCTCGGGATCCAGAGTGTTTGCCTTTACCCTGTCAGGAGGTATCATCAGTCTCTTTGGAGACCTGGCAGAACCGGTAAGGTTGCAGCTCCCCCAGTGGTCCGATGAGGGCGTGCGGGAAGTAAAACAGCACCTTCCGCCCTATGCTTCTGTGTCCAACCCTCTGGATGCCTGGGGATACGGGAAGATCGAACAAACCTACCCCGCTTTTCTAAAAGCCGCTGCAAAAGAAGAAGCGGATGTCCTGCTAATTCTTCAGGACCTACCCCCTGGAATGGCGAAACCTCAGGTGGAACAATACATGGTACCGGTGCGAGCAGCCGCAGAGGTGTATGCCACTTATGGGAAACCGGTCATTGTGCTGAGCAATACCGCCTCTGGGCTTCATGAAGAACCCAAAGCGTATCTGGATAATGCAAAGGTGCCTCTCCTGCAGGGAACCCGACCAGGGCTTGCCGCTCTCGAGAAATGGCTAGAGTACGGGAAAAAACTCTCTACCCCCCTTCAAGTTACAGACTTATTCCCCCTTCGATCGAAGTCTCCGTCACCTTCATGGCTTTCGGAGTTCCCCAAGGGAGCCTTGTCTGAAGCCCGGTCCAAACAGCTCCTTTCCCGGTTTGAAATTGTATGTTCTCAGGAATACCTGTGTTCCTCTTTGGAGGAAACCCTACAGAGGGCGGAAGAGGTGGGGTACCCTGTGGTTCTGAAGGTTATGTCCCCGGATGTACCGCATAAAACCGAGGCCGGCGCTGTGGCGCTGGGGGTCCGGGGACCTGCTGAACTGAAGGAAGCATACAATCGTATCGTCACAAACACGAAAACATACAAACCAACTGCACGGATCGAAGGAGTCCTCTGCCAGAGGATGATCGAACACCCTGTGGCCGAATGCTTCTGCGGAGTTCTTGTGGATCCTTCCTTTGGGCCGGCTATTCTGTTCGGTTTGGGCGGGGTATGGGTCGAGGTGTTCAGGAACCGGTCTGTGGGGATACCCCCCCTCACGATGCATGAAGCCTATGAAATGATCCGGCGGACCTTCGTGTATTCCCTTCTTAACGGGTACAGAGGGCGGCCAGAAGGGGATATAGAAAGTCTTGCCCAGCTTCTCTGCAAGGTGGGAGACCTGGCTTTAACGCTGGGGAAAAACCTGCAGGCGTTAGATTTGAATCCTGTCCTTGTTCTTCCCAAAGGGCAGGGAGTGTATCTGGCAGATGCACTTATCATACTGCAGTGAACAGTAAATCCATTATTCAGGAGGATGATTGTGAAAGAGATACTTTCGGGGAATGAGGCGATTGCCCGGGGAGCTTACGAAGCGGGGATCCAGATCGCCGTCGGGTACCCCGGAACCCCCAGTTCAGAAATCATAGAAAATATCGTGAAGCGGTATGGCGACACAATCTATGCGGAATGGTCAGTAAATGAAAAGGTCGCCATGGATGCAGCCGCAGGGGCAGCGTATTCAGGTAAGCGTGCCCTGGTAACCACCAAACAGGTAGGGATGAATGTGCTATCCGACTCCCTCCTGTACACCGTGTACACAGGTGCCGAAGCGGGTTTAGTGGTCCTCACAGCTGACGATCCTGGATTGTTCAGTTCGCAGAATGAACAGGATAACCGCTGGTACTCGAGACTGGCAAAAATCCCTACGCTGGAACCGGCGGACAGCCAGGAAGCGAAAGATTTTATCGTGCAGGGTATCCAGCTATCAGAACAGTTCGACATACCTGTACTGGTTCGATCTGTGATGCGGGTATCCCATTCGAAGAGCATCGTAACCTTAGGGGAGCGGAAGGAGAATCCCAAAACGATCGGTCCTTTCCCGAGAAAACCGGAGAAGTACAATTGCACTGCCTCTCACGCCCGGCACATGCATGTGAAACTGGAAGAAAAGCTTAAAACCATCCAGGCTTTTGCCGATACCTCGCACCTGAATCGGATAGAATGGGGAGACAGGGAACTGGGTATCATTACAAGCGGTGTGGTGTACACGTACGCCAGGGAAGTCTTTCCGGATGCCTCCATTCTCAAACTGGGTATGAGTTATCCGATTCCCAAAGGAATGATCCTCGAGTTTTCAAAAGGGGTAAAACAACTATTGGTGATCGAGGAGTTGGACCCTGTATTAGAGGAACAGATCCGGGCCATGGGAATTGCGGTTCGGGGTAAGGATGTGTTCCCGCCCTATTTTGAACTACTCCCCGATGATATTCTGAAGTACTGCAGGGAAGCAGGCATATCCATTCGTAAGAGTTTCCCTGTCAAGGAAACGGTTAAACCTCAAAATCTCCCTATTCGATCCCCGGTTTTTTGCCCAGGCTGTCCTCACAGGTCCTCCTTTTACCTGTTCGCCAAGCTGAAGCTCCCTGTGGCTGGAGACATTGGCTGTTACAACCTCGGCACCCTGCCGCCCTTCAAGGCCCAGCACACGATGGGCTCTATGGGAGCCAGTATTGGGGTGCTCCACGGGATGGCTCTGGCAGATATTCCGGAAGATCGGGTCTGCACCATAGGGGACAGCACCTTCTTCCATGCGGGCATCCCCCCTCTTGTGAACATGGTGCACACGGGTACACGGGGAACGGTGATCATTATGGACAACTCGGTAACCGCGATGACTGGACATCAAGACCATCCGGGAGTGGACTGGTCCGTGGTGCCTAACCGCAAGGCAAAAGCCGTGGACATAGAATCCCTCGTGAAAGCCATTGGTGTCGGTTTCGTAAAGACGGTAAATGCCTTCAGTATAAAAGAGGTAGAGGAAGGGTTAAAAGAATGCCTTGCCTACAAGGACGGGCCCTCGGTTCTTATTACCAAAGGGCCATGCATCTTCGTAAGCAGGGAACCCAAACCTCCCTACCGGGTGGACCAGGACATCTGCATCGCCTGCGGAACCTGCTTTAAAGTAGGGTGTCCGGGTAATGTGCTTTCCGACGTAAAGCATCCCAAGACCGGGAAGTTCAAAGCCGCGATCGATCCGACCTTATGTAATGGGTGCGGGGTTTGTTCGCAAGTCTGCCCGGTGAAAGCGATTAAACCCACTGGAACCGCTTCTGATTCTGTACAGTTTTAACAGGAGTATAGGAATGAAAGAGATCAATTTTTTAATTCTCGGTGTAGGGGGGCAGGGAACGATCCTCGCGGGAGATGTGCTTTCCGAAGCAGGGATGGTGGCTGGATACGATGTAAAAAAGTCCGATATCCTGGGGCTGGCCATAAGGAGCGGGAGTGTTACCAGTTTCATCCGGTGGGGGACACAGGTGCACTCCCCGGTGCCGCCGAAAAACTCGATCGATTACCTCGTTGCCTTTGAACCCCTGGAAAGCCTTCGGATGCTGGATTATTTAAAGTCAGATTCAACCGTGATCCTGAATGAGTACAAAATTCCGCCTGTGGCCGTTTCCACCGGCCAGGCTACCTATCCGGCTCAGGAAGAGATCCTTCGGTACCTGGAGCAGAACTCTTCCCGCATTATCCGACTGAATGCCACGCAACGAACACAAGAGTTAGGGAGTGTCAAGGTGCTGAACATCTTCATGATCGGAGTCCTCGCTTCTCTTCTTCCCGTTTCACCGAGCGTCTGGGAAGCAGCTATTAAGAAATTCGCTCCCCCCAAATTCCTGGATCTGAACCTGAAAGCTTTTTACAAGGGTTACGAACAGTACGTAAAGGCAAAATAGACGCCTGAACAATTATTAGGAGAATAGTATGAAAATCATGGTGATCAATCCGAATAGTTCTGTAGAAATGACCCGGCATCTGGAAAAGGAACTGGTAAAAATCAAACGGCCGGACACTGAACTGAGGGTGGTATGCCCGGACTGCGGTCCCATTACCATTGAATCCAATTACGACGCAGTAATCGCGGCCTCCTGCATGCTCCCTCTGGTTAAAAAAGCGAATGCCGAGGGGTACGACGCCATTATTATCGCCTGCTTCAGCGATCCAGGGATTGAGGCGGCTAAGGAAGTGTCCGATATCCTGGTGCTAGGGATCCAGGAAGTGTCCCTCCATGTAGCAGCGATGCTAGGGGCAAAGTTTACCATCCTTACCCCCTTACAGAAGAGAGTTCCCGCTAAGGAGTATGAAGTGCGGCGGTACAAGCTGGAACAGGCCCTCGCTTCGGTTCGGCCTCTCGGTATGACCGTGGCGGAAACGGACGCCGATCCTGTCAGAACAAAGGAACGGATTCTAGAAGTGGCCAGGCAGGCAGTCGAGGAGGATGGGGCAGAGGTGATCGTGTTGGGATGCGCGGGAATGGTGGGATACGCAGAGGAAGTGGAAAGAAAACTGGGAATCAAAGTGCTGGATCCTTCTTCCGTAACCCTGAAAGTCTGCGAGGGAATGGTGGACGCGGGCCTAAAGCACGCCAAAAGAGCCTTCTACGCTACCCCCCCTGCAAAGCTCTTTAAAGGATCCCCTTGTAACGCATAAATGCACTAATCCTCTTGACAATACATCCCATTCCCTGTATTTTATAGCCATGATCGTTTCTATAAATAGAAACAAATCAGGATGGTGGTGGCTCAATTCCCCGATACCTCGAACGGCGCCCGAATGAAACGGAAGGGCATAGCCGCCGGTATCGGAATAGGAAGCCACCGGCGGCGGGATAAAAAGACCGCACCGGCAAGGTGCGGTTTTTTTATGGGCAGAGAAGAACAGGCAGAGAAGAACAGGCAGAGAAGAGCAGGCAGAGGAGGACGGGCAGAGGAGGGCATCCCTATGGAAAAAGAGCACTGGGAAACGAAAACAGGCATTCGAATAGCGTGAATAACATCAAAAGGATAGCAGGAGGATTTTGATGGAAAAGCAGAAAAGCATCGTAAAGATCATTCCGGGTGAACGGTTCACCCCTGTCACGCTGGCCAAGAAGCTGGGAGCGTTCGCTCTTTTGGAATCCTCTTCCTTTGTAAAGGGGAAGGAACGATACTCCCTTCTTCTGGTTCGAAAAGGTTTCCAGCTGGAACAACGGGATGGTACGGTTTTCTATATCGACGAAACAAAACGGGCAAAGATGTCCACCGTGTATCGGGATATCCTCGATGCCTGTTCCTACTTTGCCGAACAGCACCATCCGCCTGCCCAGGACTTTCCCTTCCCTTCCGGAGGGGTAGGGTTTTTGAGCTATGAGTTCGCCCGGTACTGCGACACGATCAAATTCAGAGACCGGCCCGATCCTTTAGGCTTGCCGGAAGCTTCCTTTCTCTTTGGGCATGTGTTCGTCGTGTTCGACCATTATACGGACCTTTTGTACTTGATCGGATTGAACTACGCAGAACATCGGATCGATCTGGAACGGGCCCTTCTCGAAACAGAAGAAACGATCCGGGATTTCAACTTCAATTACTTGCAGGAACCGAGCGGCAAGTTTTCGATGAAGGTGGAGGAGGATCCCTTCGATCGCAAACGATTTATCCAGGGCGTGGGGACCCTCCGAAAGGAGATTATCGCGGGAAACCTATTACAGGCCGTTCTGTCCCGCCGGATCACACTGACTACAACCATGCCCGCTTTCGAAGCGTACCGAAACCTCCGGAGAGTCAACCCTTCCCCCTACCAGTTCTACCTTCATTTCGGAGACTACGAGTTGTTCGGCGCTTCCCCGGAGATGCACGTCAAAGTGAAGGATGGGAAGGCGGTAATTCATCCCATCGCAGGTACCCGCCGGAGGGGTAAAACAGAGAAGGAAGACAGGGCATTGGAAGCAGAACTGCGGGAAGATCCCAAAGAAAAAGCGGAACACCTGATGCTGGTGGACCTGGCACGGAATGATCTGGGAAGGATCTGCGAGCCTGGTTCCGTACGGGTGACCACCTTCATGAACGTGGAACGGTATTCCCATGTGATGCACCTCGTTTCAGAGGTAGAAGGAGTGATCCAGAAGGGTAACGCCGGGGGTTCAAAGGCAGACGGTGCAGGTTCAAGCCCGGCTATGGCGGGTTCCATCTCGGCAGCTGGAAGTTCGCATCCGGAGGCAGCCCATGTAGCCGATGTGATTCGGGCCACCTTTCCCGCAGGTACGGTTTCGGGGGCTCCCAAGATCCGGGCGGTTGAAACCCTCGATCGGATAGAGCCCGTGCCAAGGAGTTTCTATGCGGGACTGGTGGGGTATTTCGAAGCGGGAGGTGGATTCGATTCCTGCATCACCATCCGCAGTGCTCTGAAACGGGGAAACCGGATCGTGCTCCAGGCAGGCGCCGGAGTGGTGTACGATTCTACTCCCGAGAGAGAATACGAGGAAACACAGGAAAAGCTCGGAGCCTTAGAGGCGGCCCTCGGTTTGACCCAGGATAGCGAATTAGCTCTGTAGGAGGTACCTTCATGTATGTTTTGATCGATAACTACGATTCTTTCACCTATAACCTGTACCAGTATTTGCGGGAATTGACTCCAGAACCCGTACGGGTGGTGAGGAACGATGAAACCACTGTGAATGAATTGGAGGAAGCCAGGCCAAAGGGAATCATTCTTTCCCCGGGGCCGGGAAGGCCTGAAGAGGCAGGGATTACGGTAGAGGTGGTAAAGCAGTTTGCTGGAAAGATTCCTATTTTAGGAGTATGCCTGGGGCATCAGGCTATCGGGTATGCCTTTGGGGCAAAGATCGTGCAGGCCAGGCAGATCATCCACGGGAAAGTAGAACCTATTTTAGTGGACGGGAGAGGGTTGTTCCGCTCTATTCCCAATCCTGCCCCTTTTGTGAGGTACCATTCCCTGGTGGTGGAGGAAGAGAGCCTTCCTCCTGAGCTGGAAGTGTCGGCCCGAAGTGCCGATGGGGACGTGATGGGGATTCGGCACAAGGAGTATCTGGTGGAAGGGGTCCAGTTCCACCCTGAATCTATCGGCAGCGAAGCAGGTAAACTCGTTTTGAAGAACTTCCTCCGCTACAGGCGGGAGGCTTTCAACCCGAAGCAGGCCCTCAACTGGATCATGGCCCGCCGCGACCTCTCGAAGAGCGAGGCGGAAAACTTTATGGAGGAGTTGACGGAAGGTACATTGACTCCTGCCCAGATCGCCGCTTTCCTTGTAGCCCTCAATGCGAAGGGAGTGACAGGGGAAGAAATTGCCGGGTGTGCGTCTGTTCTCCAGAGGAAACGACGGAAGGTAGAAATCGGGATCCCTGTCCTGGACACCTGCGGTACCGGAGGAGACGGTGTAGGGACCTTCAACATCTCTTCCTTCGCAGCCCTGATCGCGGCAAGCGCGGGGGTTCCCGTGGCCAAGCATGGAAACCGGGCTATCAGTTCCAAGAGTGGCAGTGCCGACTTCTACAGTGCCCTGGGTATCCCCATCGAGCTTACCAGCGAGGAAGCAGCCGAATCCCTCGCTCGACATAACTTTGCCTTCCTCTTTGCGCCTTTGTACCACCAGGCGATGCGGTATGCAGCGCCGGTACGGCGGGATATCGGGATCAAGACGATCATGAATCTCCTCGGCCCTCTGGTGAATCCAGCCGGAGCTCAATACCAGCTGATTGGGGTGTATGACGGAGCCCTCTGTCGCCCTATTGCAAAGGCCGCTTCCCTCCTGGGGATCCGGCGGGCCCTCGTGGTCCATGGAGAAGATGGGCTGGATGAAATTTCTGTTGCGGCTCCCTCTCTTCTCATCTGGCTCGAAGAGGACGGGTCGTTACGGGAAGAGACCTTCGATCCCCAATCGATCGGGATCATGCGCTTCCCGGGTGAAGAGCTCCTGGGAAGCGATGCGGAGGGGAATGCGAAGCTGGCCCTTCAGTTGGCGGAAGGAACAGGACCTGAAGCGTTGAAACAGGCCGTGCTCCTCAATGCGGGAGCTGCGCTGGCTGTGTACGGGAAAACCCGCACCCTCGAGGAAGGGTATGCTCTGGCAAAGGATACTCTGGAATCCGGGGCGGTGCTGGCAAAGATCCATAGCCTCCGTAAACATGCATAGGAGGCCACAGATGAAGGATTCTACCATGCAGGACTCCAGGGAAACGGCGGTGGGGAATACCACTGGTTCCAGTGGCAGAGAGAATATCCGGGATACGATTGTGGAAAGCCGAAGGGTTCGCCTACAAACGAAGGGTCACGCTCAGGGGTTACCGCTCCCTGAAACACGGACGGCTCCCCTTGTCCCCTTCTCCCCTCCTCCTCTTCTGATCTGTGAAATCAAGCGGCGCTCCCCCTCGCGGGGAAATATCGATCCCGGCCTGGATCCTGTGCAGAGGGCTCACGAGTATTACCTGGGCGGTGTGCGTACCTTCTCTATATTGACAGAGGAAGAGTTCTTTGGGGGAAGCCTGTCTGATCTGGTAGCTGTGAAAACTGCCCATCCAGAGGCTACGATCCTCCGAAAGGATTTCCTTCTCGATAGTGAAGACGTGGATGTCTCCTTCCGGCTTGGTGCAGATGCCATTCTACTCATCGCTTCCGTTCTGGAGAAAGAGAGACTGGATGCGCTGTATCGTCAGGCTACTGATCTGGGTCTTTCGGTTCTGGTGGAAGTCCACACGAAAGAGGATGTGGAAAAAGTTCGATCCCTCAGGCCCGAGTGGGTGGGAATCAATGCGCGGAACCTCGAAACCTTTCGTACGGATCTTCTCCATCCCCTGCGGGTGCGGGGGTGGATCGATTGGAGCGCGAAGGTAGTGTTCGAATCGGGAGTGCAGTCTCCTTCGGACGGGTGGTTCGTGGGAAGTGCCGGATTCGAGGGGCTCCTTGTGGGGGAATCGGTGGTACGAAACCCATCCTCTGTACCAAAGTTACGGCTATCCTACGAGGAAGGGTATGAAATGGCCTGCAGTATACGGGGAAAGCGAAAACAGGGAGACGCCCTTTTAGAAGAGCCTACCCAGGAGAAAGGGAGTAACCTTCCTGCACCCGATAGCTTGAACGGTTCTACGCGGCAAGATTTCGGCCAGTCTAAACTGGAAGGCCCATTCCTGGAACCGCGCAAAGACACAGGACAGAACAGTTCGGTTGGCTTTGATCCGTCTGACAGGAAAGGTTCGAATCGACAGGCACAGTTCTGGACCCGGGTAGCAGAGGCGTTGGGAAAAGCCGGGGCGTCTGTATTAGCTGGTTCGCCTCAAAAGGCCGAACCCCAACAGCCCGAGCCGAACAAAGATGCAATGCAGGAGATGCCGCCTAAAAGAGAACGCATACAGCCGCCGCAGGAAAATCTTCGGATAGAGCAGCATGTAAGGCGGCCTCTTGTGAAAGTGTGCGGAATCACGAACTCCACCGATGCCTACCTGGCAGTGGAAGCTGGAGCTGATCTACTCGGGTTCATCTTTGCCCCCTCCCCTCGGCAGGTACATCCTACCTTTATCCGGGAGCTACGGGGCCTTCCGGTGCTGAAAGTGGGGGTCGTGGTGGCCAGGGAAGTAGGGGAAACGGCGAATCGAGCCCGGCTGGCTGAATTATTTGATCTTATACAGGGTGGGTACCTCGATGCGCTCCAGGTGCATGGAACGGAGGGCGACGGATCTTTTTTGCAAGGATTGAGAAGCAGGGGGATTCCCTATTACACTGTGTGGAATCCCAAATCCCCGCAGGACCTAAAGACCGTGCTGGAGAAGGCTCAAAGTCCCCGTTTCCTGGTTGACGCCTCGAAAGAAGGGATGTATGGAGGCACGGGGGTTCGAGTTCCCGATGAAGTGCTTCAGGAATTCCTGGAACGGGCAGTTCCCCTCTGGCTCGCGGGGGGCCTACGACCTGAGTCGATCCGTGAAGTGGTAAAAAAGTGGAATCCGGAACTGGTGGATGTTTCCAGCGGGTTAGAAGCGTTTCCAGGGAAGAAGGATCCGGAAAAAATTCGAAAATTTTTCAAGGAGATACAGGATGCATGTGCAGCCGTCGGCGGATAGAGATTCGACCCAAAGAATGATGGAAGGCAAACACAGAATCACAGGGTTCTTCGGCTCCTTTGGGGGGCGGTATGTGGCAGAAGTGTTACGGAAACCGCTGGACGAATTGGAGGAAGCCTTCATCACCATCGTCCCCTCCAGGGAGTTCCAGGAAGAGTACCAGGGAAAACTCAGGACCTTCGTGGGAAGACCCACCCCCCTTTACTACGCGGAGAACACCACCCGTCTCCTGGGCGGGGGAAGATTGTACATCAAGCTGGAAGGCCTCGCTGCCACAGGCGCCCATAAAATCAACAATGCCCTGGGTCAGGGGCTTCTGGCGAAACGGATGGGGAAGAAACGGGTGATTGCGGAGACTGGAGCGGGCCAGCATGGAGTGGCAGTGGCAGCCGTTTGCGCCCATCTTGGGATCCCTTGCAGGGTGTATATGGGTGAGGTGGATATGATGCGGCAAAAGCCCAACGTGTTCTGGATGGAACGGTACGGAGCCGAGGTGGTTGGCGTATCTTCCGGCTCCCGTACCCTGAAAGACGCAGTGAACGAAGCGTTGAGGGATTGGGCCTCCCATCCGGATGACACCTTCTATATTCTGGGGAGCGCGCTGGGCCCTTCCCCGTATCCGGATATGGTGCGGACCTTTCAGTCTGTGATCGGAAAAGAAACGAAGGAACAGCTGGCTGCATTAGGTCTCGAGCCTGCGGCTCTTATCGCCTGTGTGGGGGGAGGATCCAATGCGATCGGGTTCTTTTCTCCCTATGTATATCCTGGCAATTCCCCGTATGAAACGGATGAGCAGGGAGCATCGCGCCCCGAAGGCGAAAAGGCGCCCCTACTGATCGGTGTGGAGGCTGGAGGGATGGGTTCGGGGATCGGACAACATGCTGCCCGGATGACGGGAGAAGGAAAGGTGGGTATCGTACAGGGGTACAAGAGCCGATTCCTCCTGGATGAGGATGGGCAGGTACTTCCGACCCATTCAGTCTCCGCGGGTCTGGATTATCCGGGGATTGGGCCTGAGCTTGCCCATCTTGGCGAAGTGGGGAGGATCGAGTTCACCACGGCGACGGACAAAGAAGCGATGGAGGCGATGGATTTCTTTGCCCGTACCGAGGGGGTCCTCTTTGCGCTGGAATCTGCCCATGGGGGAGCGGCGGCTATTCGCTTGTTACCCACCTTTCCCCGGGAGGCGGTAGTGGTGGTGAACATGTCGGGAAGGGGGGATAAGGATCTATTCATTACCGCAAAGGAGCTGGATCGGGAACGGTGGAAGGAGTTCCTGTTACGGGAGGCAGCCTCCCTGGGAGGATCCCTATGAAGGCTGATATCCCTACCGGCATTGCTCGCGCAATCCACTCCTGCACTTCTTTAGGAGGATCCGTATGACTGCTGATTCCCCAAAAAAGCTCATGTGTCATCTGGTTGCCGGGTATCCCACGATGGAACTCTCCTTTCAGGCAGCTCTTGGGATGGTGGAAGGGGGGGCTTCGTACCTGGAGGTGCAGTTTCCCTTTTCGGATCCCACCGCAGATGGTCCCCGAATCCAGGAGGCCTGTGTTCAGGCTCTGGAGGGAGGTTTTACCCTCGAGAAAGGCTTTCAGTTGGTGGGAAACCTTGCCCAGACTTTCCCAACCGTACCCCTCTTTATCATGAGTTACGCTTCTCTGTTGTATCGACGGGGGATCCCCTGGTTCCTGGATCAGGCTCAGGAAGCAGGGGCAAAAGGGTTGATCGTTCCGGATCTTCCCTTTGATCAGGATGAGGGGTATTACCAGGCTGCATGGGATCGGGGGTTACATCCTGTTTCGGTAGTGGTTCCCACGATGGATCCAGGGCGGCTGGATCAGCTTTTGTCTTTTTTACGCGGCCATGGGGAACCCTACGTGTATGTAGCTCTCCGAACGGGGATTACGGGAGACCCTACCAGGCTTTCAGACGAAAATCTTTCGTTTTTGAAATCCCTGGCGACGAAGGGTCTCAAGCTGGTTGCCGGTTTCGGGATTTCTTCCCGCGAGCAGGTAGAAGCGTTGAGCCCTTACGTAGAGGCGGTAGTGGTGGGGAGTTACCTGGTTGGGATTATCCGGGAAGCCGCATTCCCATCAAAGAGTTCAGAGGGTGGGAAAGATGCCCTGGTGAAAAGAGCAGTGGCCGCGGCAGTATCGGGCTTGATCCAATCGAGGTGATACTGCCACAATTTTCCCACCACTAAAGCACCGCTTAATAATTTTTTGCCTATTCCTTTTTCTTAATGGAAGCCTTTACTGAAGAGCCCAACTGCCGAAGAGCGCTGGTGTCTCCCTTGATTTTTCCTAACGGAACTCCCGGAGAAGCCATTCGGGGGCGAGAATCGGAACTGGCCGGGGTAGGGCCAAAGAAGATACAGAAGGCGTTTCCCGGCGGCCAGAAGGCGATTTCACCCACCTCGTACAGGTCCCGAAGAGTGGAATCTTCCTTTACAGGAGCACCGCAGGAGCCATAGAACTCGTCTCCCCACCGGGACATCCGGATTTCCTGAGGGAGACTATTGTAAAAGGCCTTAGGTCCGTTTCCTTCGTACAGATCGGCTTCGTAGGTCTGGTTCCCGATCTGAATGGTAATGGTAGGCATGGTTTCCTCCTGCTGGGTATTCCGGAAAGTGCCGACGATCGGACTCGAACCGATACACCCTTGCGGGCGGCAGATTTTGAGTCTGCTGCGTCTACCAATTTCGCCACGTCGGCAAAGGTTCGACGGAAATAAAGAATATCTACCTTTCCGTAGACTGTCAATAAACCTGTCGATATATTAAACTAGAGAAAAAGGATGAGTAGAACCAGAAGAATCGGGGCACTGCTCTTCGCTATTCTTACTATGGGGGGCTGGTGGGCGTCGGGTTTAGAGCAGTATGAGGAGGTGCAAGTGGAGAACCGGACAGGGTATCCCCTGGTCAAGCTATACATAGCTCCGAGCTCCAGACCCGCGTGGGGAAGGAACCTTCTCGAAAGAGAGATCCTTCGGGATACTGAATCCAGGCAGGTACACGTTTCCGCGCTATCCGAAGGAGAGCGGTTCTTCGATATCCTGGGAGTGGATACGGATGGGGATCGGTACCTTCGATCCGGAGCTGATTTAACAAAGGGTTTGCCCATAGTACTGACGTTCAGAGATTTTCTCGAGCCCAGCAAGGAAAGTGGATGTTGGGAAGAGTATTTTGAGGAGTATGGCAATGAAGGCGTTCAAAATTCGGGACAGAAATAGGCCGTTAGCCCAACTACCGATTGGGGAATTCCTACAAAAGGTAGAAGCGCTTGATCCGACAACCGCGAAAAAAGTGCTCCAACTCCAGAAGAAGCACCCTTCCAGAACCTTTGGGCAGATTGCCCTGGAAAAAGGGTATGTGAAAGACGAGCTCGCTCGCAAGTACCTCTCTTCCAAAGGATTCTTTTGATTTGATTATATGGATCAATATCATCGTTGTGTGCTCTGTAACCGTTCCTGTGGGGTAAACCGGTCAGAAGGCAGTCGAGGGTTCTGTGAAGAAGGGTCAACCCTCCGGGTGGCATGGGCAGGGATCCACCGGGGAGAAGAGCCGGTGCTCTGCGGTCCCGGCGGATCGGGGACCATCTTCTTTACGGGATGCACCTTGAAGTGTTTTTTTTGCCAGAATTATCAACTCAGCCGGGACGGGATGGGTAGGGAAATAACGATTGAAACTTTTGCCTCCCTCTGCCTAAGGCTCCAGGATGCAGGTGTGGAAAACATCAACCTGGTGACCGGTACACAGTGGATCCCTTCCATTGTAGAGGGGCTTTCCAGGGCAAAGGATTCCGGTTTGCGGATCCCTGTACTGTGGAACTCTTCGGGATTCGAGAATGACCTTGCCCTATCCCTTCTCGAACCCTTGATCGACGTGTATCTTCCGGATCTAAAGACCCTGGATGCTGATTTTTCCAAGGAACTATTTGGCACACCTCGGTATCCTGAAACAGCCACAAAGGCGATTTTGCGAATGGTAGAGACGCGGCCGCCTCGGTTCGAAGAGGATCGGATGGTGCAGGGAGTCATCGTGAGGCACCTGGTTTTGCCCGGTTTTCTGGAGAATACGAGGGAAGTGCTAAAGTGGTTTTCCCGGCATCTGCGGTACCGGGCAATCCTTTCCCTCATGTTCCAGTATACTCCTCTGCCGGCCGGTGTATTTCCGCAGGCCAAAGTAAGAGCCTCTTCATCGGTCGAGTGGGGTCGAGGAATTTCCGAAGCTGAATACCATTCGGTATTGGACTACCTGGAAGAGTTCGGAATCCGGGATGGGTTCGTGCAGGAATACGCACCAGTAGAAAATCTATTGCCCGATTTTTCCCGGCCCGATGCTTTTCCCAAAAATCTCGCCACCCCCCTCTGGTCCTGGGCGGAATCGGGATAGGCTAACACGTACTGCCTGCCCCGCAAATCCTATCATAATGCATCACCAACCTGCACGTTTCGGTTCGTCACCCTTCTCGGTTAAACAAGTTTCACGGCTTCTAGGGGGTTTGAGGAAGCCCGGCAGGGAGAATCGTTAAAGTGCGGTGCCTTGGATTCGATGAAGTACGGGACATCAGATGTGTGGGACCGTTGTGTGTCAGCCTTCCGCTAATCCGGGCCTATGGTGGTACCGTTAAAAGGCCTGTCTTCCAGCAGGTTCTTCAGATTAGGAAGGTCGGTTCCCGATGCAACGATCACCTTCAGGTGCAACTCCTGTGCTTTTTGAGCCGCAATGGGGTCGAAGGGTGCATGGGAACCTGGAAGCCAGGTGTCCCCCACGAGAGATCGAAAGGCAGCCCAACTGAGCCTGGGAATAGGTTGGGCGGAAGGATCCTTTTTCGGGTCTGCCGTATACACCTGATCGATATTGGAGAGATTGATTACCGTATCTGACTGAAAAGCTTCTGCCAGGAGTACGGCGTCGTAGTCGGATGAACAGCCTGGTTTCCATCCGGCTGCAATGAGGATGGATCCTTCGAAGGAATGGACCGAAGTGGGATCTGTAACAAGGCTGTTTGGACATTCGTTACGAAAGATCCCTCGAAGGAGTTCCCCATTCAACCGGGTGGCAGCAATGCCGATCCAGTCCTGAGACTCGTTGTCCGGGGAATTCACAATAGCCCTGTACGCTTCCTGGTATTCCCGGGCAGGCCTGCCGCCCCCCACAATGAACACAAGTTTCCTATCGGGGCGGTCGTGAAGGTGGGATCGTACCAGGGCTGCCAACTGTTTTAAATACTCTACATTTATGGAATTAGGGACTACGATGGAGCCCCCTAGAGAGATGATTTTTACCATGGGGCCGAGTATAGCAGAAGCTTGGAGGATAGGGAACCTTGTTACCTTCCCCAATTTTTCTTAGTATATTTATGCATATGAATCCCGACATTACGGAACTTTTGGAAGAATGGCCGTACGATCCAGAGTCCTCGGTGCGGATCATTTCGGCCAACGATGGAAGGAACGTCCTGCAAGTGCGGTTGCCGTTAGGGATCGAACAGTATGAGCTGGACGGCCGTCCCGATGGGATCAAACCCCATGGGCAAAAGACCTACCTCGATTTCATCGAATCGAGATTGCAGGAGTTCGTTCGAGAGCACCGAACCGATACGGGATTCATCGTTTCCCATGAAGAGTTCCAGAAACTCCATGAGGAAGGAACCCTGTTCTACTACCGGTACCTGTTGCTCTTCCAGATCAACGATTTCGAGCGTGTCCTTCGGGATACTTCCCATAATCTGCGGATTTGTGCGTTAGTGGAAAAGTACGTGCAGAGCCAGGAGGATAAAAGCACCCTTCTCCAGTATAAGCCTTACATCCTTCGGATGAATGCGCTGGCCCGTTCCATGCTTCTCATCCAGCGGCGGGAGGAAGAGCGCGCCAGAGAGGTGCTCTCCGATACGATCGAACAGATCCGCTCCCTCCCGGAAGTGGACTCTCCCACATTCCAATTTGAAAAGATTCGTTCCATCAACTATTTGACCTCTACCCTGAAACAGTTAATGGGAGACTGGGAGGATACGGTGGAACGCTTGAAGAAAGAACTGGAAAAAGCCGTAAAAGAGGAAAATTACGAACTGGCAGCCAGGTTGAGGGACCAGATCAGGGAGCTGGAATAACCCTTGCAACTGCGAACTTGACAAATACTTCCCTTTCAGTATGATGATCGTAGTAGGTTCCAACGGTGAAGGTAAATAACAAATTCTTATTCATATTGTTTCTAATTGGACAGATACGTTTTATCGCTTCAGGGCAGGAAATTCTCACGGCAGAAAACTTTTTTGACCGTGTATCTGCTACCTATGGAGATGTAAAGGATTACATTGCCCAGATAAGTATCACTGCAGAAAAAGAGGTAATGGAAGGTACTCTCTTCTACAAGATACCCAACCTGTTGCGGATCGACTTCTCCAATCCCGAGGAACAGGTTCTTGTTACGGATGGAAGGAAACTGACCCTCTATATTCCTCAGTATCGGGTAGTAATGTCTCAAACATTGAAACGACGGTCATCCGCGGCCATTGCATCTATGGCTAGCCGTCAAGGTTTACTCTTGTTGAAGAGGAACTACAGTATTGCGTATCTAAATACCCCTGCCCCTGTACCGTTAGAAGAAAAATCCAAAGAGATGGTAACCAAGCTGAAACTATCCTGGAAGTCCAGCGATGAGGGATTCAGGGAGTTGATTCTTTCCGTGAATTCCGAAGGTCTTATCCGACGAATCGAAGGGATCACTGTGGGGTACCAGAGGATCGTGTTCGATTTCAAGAATATACGGGTAAACCAGAACATTCCTGAGAGTCGTTTCAGGTACGATCCGCCGGCCTCTGCCAATGTAATAGAAAACTTTCTCTTCGATCCGGAAAGTTGAAGCAGGAAGGAACAAACCGATGGAGTCTGTAGGAGAGAAGCTTAGGAAAGCCCGAGAGGCAAAGAACGTATCCCTGGACCAGGTTTCGAGGGAGACGAACATTTCCAAACGGTATCTACAAGCTCTGGAAGAGGAGGATGCATCCCAGTTCCCGGGTGATACCTATGCGATGGGTTTCCTCCGTAACTATGCCGAATACCTGGGGTTGAATGCCAGCGAATTGATCACTCTCTATAAAAATATGCGGTTGCAGGAACAGCCGGTTCCCATCGAAGCCCTTCTGGAAAAGAAACGATCCATCAATCCCACCCTTCTCGTTGGAGGTGTGCTGTTAATCGTGATTGCCGTGGGGGTATTCTTTTTTCTCCGCCCCACAGAAGGGAAAAAGGAAAAACAGGAAGTTGCCTCCCGGTCACCCACAAAAGTCGAATACCGAGAAGCTCCTCTCGAGCAACCTTTTATCGAGGGGGATGAAATCCTCTTCCCCGCCGAGATCGGTTCCGTACGGGTGGTAAAGGTGGGTGCTACCGTGGAACTGGCGGGTAATTTTGGCCGCCTGGTAATGAAGCAGGGGCAGGAATCCCTTCTGGATTTACCCGGCTCAAAACAGCTGGTCAAGGTAATATGCCGGGCTCTGCAACGAGAGGGGAAAACTTCCAAAGCTTTCCTGAAGTTCGAGATGGTTCAAAGAACGGGAGGGCCCGTTCCTTCCGAAGGTAGTAAAGTGGGGGTCGAAGTGTCTGGGTCGGCAGTCCCTGTGGGGAGTACTACTGAATCAGCTCGCGCGCAACGATCCCGGGTGATTCTCGAATCTCCCCATAGTGCTCCTTTTACCCTGGAAATCGAATTTACCGGGTACTGTTTCTTCCGGTACCGAGCGGACAATGGAGAACGGGAAGAAAAGTACTTCCGCAAAGGTGAAACATTCAAGATGGATATCCAGAAAGAAATATTTTTAGGATTTTCCAACGCCGGCGCTCTCCGGGGAAGGATTCAGGGTAAGGAGATAGAGTTTGGTAGACCGGGCCAGGTAGGGGTGGGTATCCTCAAATGGGTGGAAAATCACGGAGCAGGCTCTTACCGTCTTGAGTTCGTTCCCCTATACTGAACAGCATACTGTGGGAACTGGAATCCAGAAAAAGAAGTTCTATATTGAAAATCTCGGTTGCGCGAAGAACCTCGTGGATGGGGAATCTCTCGCGGGGATGCTCCTACAGGAAGGTTGGGAAGCTGTCGAAGATCCTGAAGCTGCAGACTATCTTCTCGTGAATACCTGTGGATTCATCGGGCCTGCAAAGGAAGAGTCTATCAATGTCACTCTAGAGTTCCGCGAGCGATATCCTTCTAAAAAGATCCTCCTTACCGGATGTCTGTCCCAACGATACGGGAAAGAGTTGTTTCACCATCTTCCGGAAGTAGATGGGGTATTCGGGAATCGGGATCTAACGAAAATCGTGGAAATCGTCCAGCAAATGGAAGAAGGGAAAAAGGCTCTTCTGATTCCCGAAGGGTATGGATCCCACCCGGTTCGTCCTCTCCGGCCCGCTACTCCGGGTTCCACCTATATCAAGATCGCAGAGGGGTGCCGGAATCGCTGTTCCTACTGTGCCATTCCCCTTATCCGGGGAGATCTCCGGAGCCGTCATGAGTCGGAGGTCGTGGAGGAGATTCGCACCTTTTTACAGGTTGGGATTCGGGAGTTCAACCTCATTGCCCAGGATTTGGGCTCCTACGGCCGCGATAAAGGAAAAGAGGAGGGACTTGTTGCTCTCCTGCGCCGGATTCAGGAGCTTCCAGGCAATTTCTGGATCCGTCTTCTCTATATCCATCCGGAACATTTTCCACTTGCTCTACTGGACATCTGTAAGGAGGATCGTCGGATCCTTCCTTATTTCGATCTACCTTTTCAGCACGCTTCCACAAGGATCCTCGAGGCGATGGGGCGAAGCAAGAGGAGCAAAGAAAACCTCGAGCTGATAGATACGATCCGATCCACCCTGCCCGATGCAGTTCTACGCTCCACCCTTCTCGTGGGTTTCCCCGGGGAAACAGAGGAAGATTTCGAGGAACTCCTTAAATTTCAAGCTTCTGCAGCCTTCGATTGGTTAGGGGTATTCACGTATTCACGTGAAGAAGGTACCCGGGCAGAGGAGATGGATCGAAAGAGAGCCCTCCATGTAAAACGATCCGTGGCTCTTTCTCGAAAGAGGAGGATCGAGGAGGCTCAGATGAATATCACTGGCCAGAAGCTGGATCGGTTCGTGGGAAGGCAATTGGAGGTTCTGGTGGAAGAAAGGGTGGCAGGGGAAAGTCTCGCCCTCGGCAGAGGGTACCTCCATGCCCCGGAGGTGGATGGTCTTTTGGTGATCCACGATGCTCTGGCCGAGCCGGGCGAAATCGTTCCTGTGCAGGTGATCCGGCGGAACGGGATCGATCTGGAAGCTGTTCCTGCATGGAAAGAGGGTCTCCATGGGTAAGGATGACCTTTGGTACCTGGCCGGGCTAAACCCCCCGCAACGGGAGGCGGTCCTGCACAGGGGTGAGCCTCTTTTGATCCTGGCAGGGGCAGGATCGGGGAAAACCCGGGTGATCACGGTAAAAATTGCACACCTTATTTTGCGTGAAGGGGTGAACCCTCGATCCATCCTGGCAGTGACCTTCACGAACAAAGCTGCGCAGGAAATGAAGGAACGAGCGATTCAGATCTGTCCCCAGGCAGGGGATGTGCTGATCAGAACCTTCCATTCCTTCTGTGCCTGGTTTCTCCGACGGAACGCGGCGCTGGCAGGGTTGGACCCCCACTTTTCCATCTATGATGAAGAAGATTCCCTCGCTCTTCTCCAGTCCCTCTACCCTGATAAGGGAAAAAAGTACCTCTCTTCTTTTGCCTTTGCTATAGGAAGAGCGAAGGACTATGGGTTATCCCCGGAAGACCCCCTGGATCGAATTTCCCTTCATCCCGAGTTCGAGGAAATGTTCAGGAGGTACTCGGAGCGTCTCCGGCAGATAGGAAGTTTGGATTTTGGGGATCTCATTCTACGGAGCCTCGAGGTTCTCCGGCAATTCCCCGAAGTAAAAAAGCGTACGCAGGACCGGTTTCGGGTACTTCTGGTGGATGAGTACCAGGATTCTAACGTAGCCCAGCATCAGTTGTTGAAGGAGCTATATTCACCCCAAACGTACATCTGTGTGGTAGGGGATGATGATCAATCCATCTACCGGTTTCGAGGGGCAGAGGTAGGGAACCTGTTGACCTTTGCCGATGAGTTCCCGGGTACACGGATCATCCGGTTGGAACAGAACTATCGATCTACTGAAAAGATCCTTCAGGCAGCTTCCGCAGTGGTCAGAAACAATCGGGGGAGGCTGGGGAAAACCCTGTGGACGGATCGGAAAGGAGGGAAAGAACCCCTGATCTTTTCCTGTATGGATCAGGATGAGGAGGCCAGAATCTGTGTAGATTTGATCCGGAAGAATCCAGGCCTGGAAACCGCTATCCTCTACCGGATCAATGCCCAGAGTCGTGTGTTCGAGACTTTGCTCCTCCGTGAAGGGATCCCGTACCGCCTTATAGGAACAGTCCGGTTCTATGAGCGGGAGGAAGTGAAGGATGCCCTTGCGTTCCTGCGGTTCCTTTTAAACCCGAAAGATGAAGTCTCCTTTCGCCGGATCGTGAATAAGCCCAGCCGTGGCATAGGTGCGGCTACTGTAGAAGGGATTCTATCCCATCGGGAAGCGGTGACCGAAGGACTCCTCCAGGCAATGGAAGTAGAAGCTTCCTCGCGGAGAGGAAAAGCCCTGGAAAACCTGCAAGGCTTCCTTTCCCTCTGCCATCGTCTTCAGGAAGAACTGGAAGCTCTCGAACTTTCCCGGTTCGTGGAGCTATTGATCCGAGAGTCGGGCCTGGAGGAGTACCATCGGGCACAGGATCAGATCGCAGGTTCCCACAAGATGCGAAACCTGGAAGAACTGGTCAATGCGGCTGAGAGGTATCCCCGAGGGCGGGGTGGGCTGGCGCAGTTCCTCGAGGAGATCGAACTGGACGCGGCGAGGGTTGCTGCTGAAGAATCCAGCCATGAAAGGCCGTTGGTGACCCTCATTACCATGCACAACACGAAGGGGCTCGAGTTCGATCGAGTGATCGTGACAGGGATGGAAGAAGGGCTTTTCCCCCGAGGGGGAGATGAGGGGGAGGAGGATCTAGAGGAGGAACGGAGGCTATTCTACGTGGCTATAACCCGGGCTAAGGAGGAGTTGTACTTTACCTACTGCAGAACCCGGAGGCTCCAAGGACGCATTCAGGAGGTTAAACCCAGTAGATTCCTCAAAGAGTTACCCTCCTCTGTGTGGGAGCAGTCCAAACCTTTCCTGGATCGGGCTTCCTCTGGTTCGGTTGGGGGTAATGGGTTTGAGCCAGGCACCCTCGTGTACCATGAGGACTATGGACAGGGGATGGTGATTCGGCAGTGGGTACAGGATGGGATCCTGGTTGTACAGGTGATGTTCGAGAATGGCAGGGTAGCGCAGTTCATCCCGCGGTACGAAAGACGGTTGGAAAAGGTTACAAGAGATGGATGATCCGAAGAGGATGGGTGATATAAAAGGGATCCATACCTTTCTTCCGGAGGTGAACCGAGCCAGAGACTGCCGGTTGTACGATCGAAAGGGGAACCGGTACCTGGACCTCTGGCGGAATGGGGGGCGGGCCCTCCTGGGGCATCGGCCGGACAGGGTGTATAAAGAACTAAAGAACGTTTTGCAGAAAGGGATAGTAGCCGAGTACCCTTCTGTCTATACGTCTCGACTGAAAAAAGCGCTTCGAGCCCTGATCCCGGGGAGCTGGGAAATCCGGATCTTTGCATCCCGGGACCGGGCGCTATCGGTAGCGAAGGGATTGCTCTACCGAAATGGGGAAGGAGCCCCCCTGCAGACTGGAGATCAGCTGAAGGATCAGCTGAGGGATCAAGGAAAGGATATAGAGTGTATAAACTCACATCACGGGCCATCCAGCACCGCTACACCCCCTATCCCACAGAGCAAAGAGCAGAACTTCCTGGTTGTGGAACCCTTCCTCTACACCATGCAAAAGTTGGTTGATCAGGAGTATGATAGAGGGGTGTTCTATCGGCCTTTCCTCTCTTTTCCCTATTCCCGGTTCCCGGTGGTGGTTCCTGTGTTGCCTTTTCCAGGAGCCTTTGCTCCCCAGCCTCTTTTGATCGGAGAACCCTTTTCCAGGGAAGAGCTTCCCCCAGACGATCCTGTATCCCCGGTTCTATCAGCTGCCCTTGCCTGCACGGTCTGGCACCTCATCCGAGCTTACACTTCGACAGTGCCGAAGTGGGAAGACTGGGAGTTGCCTGGGTGGAATCGAATTACCTGCTATGGGGTCCCTCAGTTCGATCTTTCCCGGTACAATCGAGTGTTTGTTTCATTCCTTGAACGCAAGATCCTCATTCCGCCGACACCGGAGGATCCCTTGATTCTACCGATGGAATGGTCCAAAGGGGAAAAAGCCCTGGTGGAACGTACAGCGAAGGAGCTTTTTGGGTAAGGAAGGTAGTATGGAAATGGATAAGGTAGTTCTCTTGCTGAGTCGGATCATCATTGGGGGAGGCGCCACCTTCTGTGCCATTCTTCTTTGGTCGAAGACGAGGGATACAGGGTGGGTGCTTGTGGGGCTGGGTGTCTTCGCCGGATACGCGGAGATTCTCTACACTACGTTGAAAAGTTTCGGGGTGATTCCTTCTTCTTTATGGGTGGTGAATAATATCTCTATCGTAGAATTGATACTGGTGAATCTACCCTTCATTCTCATTATGATCGGCTTCATTGTTACGATCACTCGCAGATCCCCTCGCCAGGGATAGTACTTCGTCCTCTTCGAAGAGAATCGATCTGGAAGGGCAATCTTCGGCGATCTGAGCCACGAGAGGCTCTTCCTGCGGAGTAAGAGTTCTGCGACGAACCTGAGCGTGAAAAGCCCCCATCACAAATAACTGAGGTAAGGTCTCTGCACAGAGCCCGCACCCCACACATCTGGAAGTATCGATCTTAACTTTCATACGATTCTTTAGATTAAAAGTACTTATGATACGATGAAAAAGCCAATTATAACTGTAGGGTTTAGGGAATTTTTAGGCTGATACAGGTTTTTTAAAAGCTAAGGTTTACTGATACTCAGAATCCGGTTTCCCCCTTCAAGTTAATTAAGGCCTACTGAAAAACGATTTGGGAGGTAAAAAATAAGCGTTTAGTGATAGAGAGAACAAAAGACAAAAAAGCCCAGTAGGCTTTTCCCAGGTTATGGGCAATAGCCGCCATGCATATCCAGGTAATCGCGGTGGATACCAGGCGAGCCCGAATCTCATCCCAGCTGTACCGACGCTTCAGTTCGCCCAATCCTCCCTCCACCTCGACTCGCTCCCGTTCATCCAGAAGGATCTGCTTCTGTACTTCCCGTACCCGATCCGCAGACAGCGGACGTCCGTGCGCAGGACCCGACAACCGAATGTTCTTTTCGGTACAGAACTTTCGGTTCTCTCGCGTACGGTAGATCTTGTCCGCCTGCAGGTAGGGATTCTCGAAGATCTGTTCTACCGTCTCTTCGTCACTCAGCTGCAAGATCTCTTTTATGATTTGCGAATCCAGCGCAATACGGAACGATAGCGCCGGAGCCCCCGTCTCAGAGCCGCTCAACGCCGCTTCGTACAACGGCTCAAGCTCCC
>CALKLC010000124.1 GCA_937991975.1 uncultured Spirochaetales bacterium
CCTTGATCGGTCAGCTCCTGCAGCGCCTGCTTGCAGGCATCGAAATCTTTTATTAAACGATCCGCATGGGGTAGAAACGCATTTCCAGCCTCTGTGAGGCGTAGGGATCTGCCCACCCGTTCGAAGAGTTTGGTTTTCAGTTCATGTTCCAGTTCTCGAATCTGAGCGCTGATGGCTGGTTGTGTGTAATGGAGGTGCTTGGCTGCTTCGCTAATGCTACAGAGGGTGGCGACAGTATAAAAAGCCCGTACCTTAATGAGGTCCATGGTTGCTTTTTACCTCCAATCTAGCGATATTTGTACATGAAATATCTATATACGGAGGAATATATATGACTGTGAACATGGGAACTCTAGACCGGACCATCAGAATTGTCCTGGCGGTCCTGTTCGCCCTTCTAATTGTGACAGGGGCTGTGCAAGGAGTGGCAGCTACCATTCTGGGTATTCTGGCAGTCGTCTTTGTCCTGACCAGTATCATTCGGTTCTGTCCTATGTACGTACCGTTCCATATTAACACCGACAAGAAAAAAACTTAAGAGGAGGAAGAAGGCGGTTCATTTCGTTCAGGGTGGTTTATTTGGCGGGAAGAAAATCGATAAATTGAGTCCGAACAATTTTCTCGCTGATCATCCAGCCGCCAGAAGCATCCCTCTGAAAAGGGATGCTTTTTTTGGGCCTGGTGTCCAGGACAACTTCCGCTGTCCGTGCATCCACTATGAGAATGGTATATCCTGGGGCTGAGAGAACCAATTCTTTCAACACCTGTAACGCTTTACCCGATGGATCCTGTTTTAAGTGTGGAGCGATCGTATAGATGATTCCCTCGTTCCCGGCCTGAATAGCCGATACAAGACGTTCATACGTACCCGCGTACCCGCCCCGTCCTTTTCAGTCGTTTGCCAGGTGCAAGCAGGAAACGTACACCTAAGTAAAATGAATGCTATGATAAAACGAGGAAAATTCTTCAGATGCCTATTTCGAATATTTAACAACGGTTCCTTTGATCCTTGCGGTTGCGGGGGCATAGATTCCAAAGGTTATGCCATTCAGAAGAAGATCTATAAAGCTTGCTTTGTACTCGATGGTAATGTTTACAGCGGCGTCGCCTGTGTATTTCTGGATTTCCCTCTGGATCGTATCGTATATTTCTTATAATAAAATCAACAGGTTGCGGAATAGGAGTTAATAGGATGAAATTCCTCCACGCAGCGGATCTTCACCTTTCAGTAGCGGAGAGGGAGTACTCCCTTTCCGTATTCCGGGAAATCCTTCAGGTTGCACAAGAGGAACAGTGCCAGTGGATCCTTTTCTGCGGGGAT
This sequence comes from uncultured Spirochaetales bacterium, assembly GCA_937991975.1. Taxonomy (GTDB): domain Bacteria; phylum Spirochaetota; class Spirochaetia; order DTKZ01; family DTKZ01; genus DTKZ01. The sequence goes on from CALKLC010000124.1 coordinate 1,322, forward strand.
CTATTCGACAGCTGGGAAGAGCTGACTCAGTTACGGGAGGAAGTACGGAACGCGCTAAAGCCGTATGCCTCGACGTTTCAAGTCTTCTTTGTGCCGGGGAACCACGAAATCCGCAGAGGTTCGGAGGCGAAGGATTTCTTGAAAAGTGCGGGCGATCTTTTGAAGAAACTAGATCTGGGATCGATCCAGGTGCTGGCTGATTCGCCCTTCATGGTCCGAAAGGTGGATCCTGCCGTAGAACTCCTCGCTGTGCCTTACTCAAAGGAGCCCCTTCTGGTAAAGGATTGGGCCGTCCCCCCCAAGCAAACGCCTTACCGCATCCTTGCTGCCCATGGAATGGTTCCCGGTGTTGTGTATCAGGGAGAAGGGGAGGAAGAATTGGGAGCACTGGACCTCGCTTTATTTAAGCGGTTCGAAATCGATTATGCAGCGTTGGGGCACCTCCACATCCCTCTGGAAGATCGGAACGGGCCTTTTCCCTTTGTCTACCCTGGATCCGCTCGGGTATGGAGGGCAGGGGAGGAGGGGCCGAGAAGTGTGGTGATCGGAGAGATCGATGGGAAGGAGGGGAAGAGTGCAAAGGAGGGGCACAGTTTACGGAATGGTCCCCAATTCCCTCCCGTGAAGGTACGCAGAAGGATTCTGCACTCTGCGGGCAGATTCTTGCCCTTAGAAGTAGAAGTGACATTGGAGGGAAATCTCCAGGAGCCCAGAGTGCCGGAGGATATCGGAAAGGCAGACTGGATTCAGCTGAATCTGGTGGGAATCACGGAAGACGAACGAAAGACGCGGGAGTACGCGGAAAACCTTAAGACACAGCTGGAGAATCAGGTTCGAAAGGTGACAGTGGATTTTACAAAAGTGGAGTGGATAGAAGGGCTTTCCAGCCACCCATTGGCTCAACGATTTCTTTCCGTATGGGAGGTTCAGTACCGGAAGGCTGAGGGGGAAGAGAAGGAGATCCTCCGCTACGCCCGGCTTCATGGGCTACAAGCTATCCAGCAACTTCGGGGAGGACGGAGATGATCAAAAAGATTCAGCTCTCTTCTTTTGGAAAGTTCCGAAACTGTCAGATTCCCTGTGCGCCCGTTACCGTGATCGAAGGAGCCAACGAATCAGGAAAGACAACCCTCTTCGATGCCCTCCTGGACGGGCTATGTAAACCAAAAGGGTCTACCGAGCCAGGGAAACTCCTCAGGCAGCGGTACGGGGACGCTCGTTCGGTTAACCTGGAATTCGATGGCCCAGAGTTACAGTTTTCCTCGGTGGATTTCCTGAACCTCTTTGCCATACGGGCCGGCGATCTCTCGGTGGAGGTTTCGAAGGATTCGGAATGGTTGTCCCGTGTAAAGGCCCAGCTGTTCAGCGGGGGGATCGATCCTCTGGCCGTGGCAGAACAGTTGACCAGGCAGATCGAGAGCAGAGCGAAGGGAACCTTGCATGCGGAGGTGCGGGATTTACAAGAAAAGGTCGCTTCGTTAGAGAAAACTTTACAGGAGTTGCAGCAACAGCGGGAGCTCTCCCTTCAGGAAGAAAAGGAGTCGATCCATTCCGAAGAGGAACTGGAAAGAATACAGTCTGAACTGGGTACATTACAAAAGGAAGAGGAGAGTTTAATAAGATCCCTCGAACAGCAGAACCTCTATCGGGCCCGGAAGGAGTTGTTCCAGGTGAAAGGTTTCCTAGAGTCTGCCAATAAGTTACAGCAGGAATTGGAAGAGATGCCTCCCTATACAGAGGAAGAACAAAGAGAGCTTCGAACATTGGAGCGAGAGCTTCAGGAATTAGACAGCCAGATTCAGAAAACTCGAACCCTTCTGGAGGAGGCAAGAAAGGAGTTACAGAACTTGCAGCCGGAAATTGAACACCTATCCGGCCAGGCCCGAAAATTGCAGCAGATCCGCGACTTCGGTATTTCCCTCAAAACCCGTTTGCAGGATCGATCTTCCTTTATTGACCGGAAGGTCCTCTATACATTTCGCCCCATTTTTCTTGTCCTGGCTGCCCTGGTATTCCTTCTGGGTGTGGCGGGTGCGGGGGTTGCGCCGAAGGATCTATGGATCCTCCCCCTTGTAGCGGGTGTTGTGGGAGCGGCTCTTCTGGCATTCTTCGGGATCAAGCGGGAATCGGTAGAGGAGGACACGAGGTTTCGAAAAGCGGTGAAAGGTGTGTGTGAGGAATGGATGAAAGAGGGCGGTGACCCCATACCGGAAACGACCTGGGAGAATTTCCTGAATACCCTGACTCGAACCGATGAGCGATTGAACAATAACCGAACACAACTGGAAGAACTGCATGGCAAAGAGGGAAGCATACGGAACCGGATTGAGGCTCTGGAGGGAGATTTGGCGAGATATCGGCATGAACGGGAGGAGATTGGTGCCGCGCTGAGGGTAAAGTGTGAACGCCTTAAAGTTCGGGACAGTGCTCATTATGCCGCGCAGATGGAGAAACGTTCTGAAAAAGAGTCCCGCCTTCGAGAACTGAATCACCTGATAGAGGAAGCATGTAAGCGGTACGGGCAAGCAGACGCTATCGGGTTGGGATCGTGTGTACGGGAAGAGTTGGAACGAATCCAGCGGCAGATAACAGAACCAGAGAAACCCGAAGCAGAGGTAAAGCGGCTGGAAAATATGCTCCGGCAGCGAAAGGAACGAAGGGAGACGCTCGAGAGTGAGGAAAAGAGGCTCATTCAACTGGTGCATAGGAAGAAAGGGGAAGTTTCCGGTGCGTACCGGGATTTACCGGAACGGATCGTGAAGACAGAGCAGGAACTATCCCGAAAAAAAGCCTGCTTAGAAGAAAAGGAACGTTCTTGGAAGGGAGCTAGAAGGGCAGCCGAACTATTTCGTTCCCTGTCCGCGGATACCGATATTCTTCTCTCATCTCTTTCTGAGGAGATCGCGCATGTCTTTTCCCGTATCGCTCCGGCAAAAGAGGAGGGGGGTAATCGGAAGGTTACCCTGAAAACTTTCTCCTCTTTGAAGGATACGGAAGTGATGGACGCCGGGGGGAATTTGTGGCCATTTGGGAACATAGAGAGGAAAGAAAATAGGGAAGGAGTATTCCTCTCAACAGGAACGAGGGATGCCTTCCTCCTTGCAGCCCGTCTTACCCTGGCCCGAAAAGCCGTACAGGGGAGCGGAGAGGCTATCCTGGTAATGGATGAACCTTTCCTCACCCTGGATGATGAACGGGTAAATCGGGCGTTAGAGGTGTTAGAGGAATTCCAGCGGGCAACAGGATGGCAGATCTTTCTCTTTACGAAAGAAGAGCGGTTGGCCGAAAAGGTGCGGTCTCGGTTCGGGCAACTGACAAAGCGGATTGATTTGGATCGAATGGATCTATCCCTTTTTCCCCTGCCTGGATAAGAAGGCCTCCACTTCATCATGGGTGGGCTGTTTCTCCAGGGGGCCCTGCCCTGTGCACACAAGAGCAGCTACTGCAGAAGCATACCGGGCAGCTTCCGTTAAGGGGAGGGATCGGAGCAAGGCTCGAAGGAATCCCGCATCGAAGGCATCCCCGGCTCCTACCGTGTCCACAACGGGTACTGGGAACGAAGGGAGAAAGACCCCTTCCTCCTGGCCTCGTACGTATGCCCCCTTGGCTCCCATTTTGATGAGGTAATAGAGAGGGCCAGGCAACCGGGTGGGTAAATCTTCGGGGTTGTTCCCCCATCCGAGGGACTCCATCTCTTCGTCTGTAGTAGCCAGGATATGAACGTTACGAGGGATAATCTCTTCCAGGAGTTTTCGGGCTTCTTCTTTGTTCCAGAGGGAAGGACGGTAATTGGTATCGAAGGATACCAGGGCACCGTTTTCCCGGGCTGCTTCCATAAGGGAAATACCAAAATCTCTAGCCTCCGGGCTGATGGCCAGACTGATTCCGCTTAGATGGAGGATCTTCACCGAAGAAAGGACAGAAAGGTCGAACTCGCCGGGATCGATGTGAGCGGCAGCGGAATCTTTCCGGTAATAGGAGAGTACATGCTTTCCCCTGTGGAAGGAAACGAAATAGAGCCCTGTGGGGTGATGGGAGTCCTTCTGCACGAAATCGGTCCGGATGCCGGAAGCTTCCCAGAGGGATAGAAACCCCTCTCCAAAGGGATCCTCCCCCACGCGGCTAAGGTACGCGCAGGATAACCCGAGTTTCGAGGCAGCCAATACCACGTTGGAGGTGTCTCCACCCCAGGTGGCTACCCAGGGGATTTTGAAGGGTATGCCCTGCATAGCCGTTCTTCTGGAATCGATATCCCTGGAATTGGCGTCTGCAGGGGTGACCTCTGAAGAATAAGCTTCTCGAGAAGGGGCGACGCTGGCTGAGTCTTGGTCTGGCGAGTTCCCCCTCATTGCTGGGTTCTGCACCATCGGGTAGAACCCAACCAGGGGCTCCCCATAGGAAAGAATATCGATGGGTCTTTTACCCCCTAACTGCCCTAACGAAAAAGCCGTTCCCGCCCGGTACTCTTTGGCTTTACTCCCCTTACCTTTATTTAGCATGGAAAGCCCTCTCTATCTCCGCTTTCGCTGAATCAGAAGTTTTACCGGTTCATAGAGGAAGATCAGGATCAGGAGAAAAGCGAAAAAAGCTGAAATGGGTCGGCTAAAGAAAGGCCAGAAATTCCCGCTCGTTTTCACCAAACCAATGCGGAGGTTTTCTTCGATCATAGGACCAAGGATCAACCCAAGGATGAAGGGGGGAAGGGGGATTGTAACCCGCTCCATCAGGTAGCCCAGGATCCCGAATACGAGCACCAGCCCGACATCGAACACGCTGCTACGGAGGGCGTAGGCACCGATGATGGAGAAGATCGTGATTCCTGCCAGTACCACATTACGAGGGAACTTGAAGAACCAGGTGAACGCTCGAATCCCCAGGTAACCCAGGATAAGGAGGAAGAATTGGGAGATTACAGCCACAGTAAAGATCTGGTTCACCAGATCCCGGCTTCCCTGGAACACAAGAGGCCCCGGTTTCAAGCCGTACATCATCATAGCTCCCAGAACGATCGCGGTGATAGAATCTCCCGGAATGCCGAACACGAGAGCGGGTATCCACGTACCCCCTAACGCGGCATTGTTGGCAGTGGTTGGGGCTATAACTCCTTCTTCTGCCCCTGTACCGAACTTTTCCGGAGTTTTAGAAGTTTTCTTGGCCATCCCGTAGGCAACCCATGCGGCGATATCTGCTCCTGCCCCCGGAAGCGCCCCAATCAACGTACCGATTACGGAAGACTGGAGGATAAGTCGTTTGTTCTTTCCCATGATTTTCCCTACGGAACGGAAATCGGCTTTTACGTTACTGATGATGGCGGCATCCCCCAGTTGATCGTGGGAGGTTACGGAGATCGAACGAAGGACTTCTGAAATACCGAACAGCCCGATCATAACCGGGATGAAATTGATACCGCCCATCAAGTACGTGTTCCCAAAGGCAAACCGAGGGTATCCTGTGGAGATATCCAACCCAATGGTAGAAAGGATCAGACCACCGGTCATGGAGATCAACCCTTTCATGGTGGACCCCTTGGTAATAACTGCGCTCATGGATAGACCAAGCAGGGCCAGCCAGAAGTATTCGAAATGGGTGAACCGGAGGGCAAAGGTGGCAAGAATGGGTGAGATAGTGATGAGAATCAGTACACCGATGGTTCCTCCGAGGGTGCTGCAGGTCAGATCCAGGGCAATTGCCAGGGGCCCTTTGCCCGGCTTATTCATCTCGTACCCGTCCAGGACTGCGGCCCCGGATGCGGGAGTACCCGGAACCCGAAGGAAGGTGGCCGGGATGTCTCCTGCGAAAATGGCTGTAAAGCTAACTCCCAGGATCATCGCCAAACCCACAATAGGGGGTGTATGGAATGTGAGGGGAACAATCAACGCTACGGCCATCGTGGCTGTTAGGCCAGGCATGGCCCCTACGAAGATGCCGAGAATCATGGCGAGAAGCCAGGGAATTAGGATTTCTATCCTCAAGACACTCAATACAGCATCCATGTTACAACCCCACGTACTCAAGGATTCCGGAAGGAAGGCTTATAGTGAATAACCATCCAAAGAGGAAATAGATCAGAGCGGTAAAGAATGTAGCATAGAAGAAAGTCTGCCATCTAGGTACCCCCAACCTCAGGAGGAAAAGAACAAGAAAGAGGAAAGAAGTAACGAGAAAACCCAGAATATCGAACAGCAGGATGAAACCCACTATAAATAGAATGATGAAGTAGGCTGTCCGGGTTTCCTTTTTTTTGAAGAGATTCCTGGCCGTGGAAAGGGTGATGGGCCTGTACAAGCTCGCATACGCGGTACCGTGCCAAAGCTGGTACACTCCACACACGATAAACACGAAGGCCAACAGATCGGGAAAGAAGGCAGGACCTGTGAGGCCGATGTTCGCTTTACCTTTAGGAAAAGAAGGAGTGATGCTGAGGATAATAACCGAAATGGCAAGACATACCAGCCCGATGATATGTTCCTGGTTAAAATGAAAGGGTCTTTTTATCACAGGGGAGCCTCCTTGGTAAAAGGAGAGCCCCGATGATCTCGGGGCTCTCTCGATAGGATGGAACCGCACAGTTCCTACTTTTTCAAGTACCCTGCTGTCTCCATAACAGCTTTCAGTGCCTTGTACTGGTTCATCATGAAGTCGCCGAACTCCTGGCCTACCCGTACTTTGATCCCGAATCCAGCCTTGTTCATGAAATCTTTGAACTCCTGCATGTCGGTGATTTCCTTAAGTGCCTTGCGGAGAGTGTTCACGGCAAGTTCCGGCGTCTTCAGAGGTACGCCGAACCCCCTCCAGGTTCCGCCTGCCACGTTCACACCCTGTTCTTTCAAAGTGGGGACATCGGGGAAATTGGGATTCCGTTCATCTGCCATAATGGCAAGTGCTCTAAGGGCGCCGGCAGCAATCTGGCCTGCGGCCTCGGGATAACTACAGGTGATGACATCCACGTGGCCACCTAAAAGTTCCGTGATGGCTGGAGCCGCTCCCTGAGTAGGAATGTACTTCACTTTCTGTGGATCGATACCTGCGGTCATCAGCATCTGGATCCGGGGGAGGTCCCAGGCAGAAGCGATGGTACTGCCGGAGAACTTGAAGGTTCCCTCTGGTTTCGCTTTTATATCATCCAATAACTCTTTTACATTCTTGTAGGGGGATTTCGCACTGACGATCACGGCTGCCGCATCTTCGTTGAATTGGATGAGGGGAATGTAGTTTTCCGGTGTAAGATCCGCATACCCAAGGTACTTCAGGACGTTGATTTCGAAGGTCAGGTTCGTGATGGTGTACCCGTCGGGTGCAGCGGCGGCTCCTTCCCCATGACCAACGGCGCCGGAACCGCCGGTTTTATTTACCACGTTCACAGGTACTCCCAGCTTCTTGGAAAGTTGTTCGGCGATGAACCGAGCCGTGCGATCGGTGCCACCACCCGCAGCCCAGGGGCAGATGATGGTGATCGGTTTTGTGGGATACTTGGCCTCTTTTGCTCCTCCGGCAAAGACGATGCCGGCCGTGAGGGCCAGAACGAGAAACGCTAGCAATGCTTTTTTCATACGGTACACTCCTTACATAAAAGATTTATTTGTACTATTACTTTAACCGGTTAGAAGGAATCCGTCAATAAAAAAAATTTTTTTTTATTCTTGCCAAACAGGAAACAGGCATGGTATCATTCCACAAGATCAGACCCATATGGAGAGTGCTCTATGACGAAACAGTTCAGTGGAATTATACCTCCCGTCATTACTTGCTTTAATGAGAAAGGAACCTTCGATCCGGCCCGGCAGAGGGACATTGTCCGTTTTCTTGCCCAGCATGTACAGGGGTTCTATCCCTGTGGAACCTATGGTTCCGGCCCCTTGATGTCGGTAGAGGAGCGGAAGAAGGTGGCCGAAACGGTCATTAAAGAGAAGGGGAACACCTTTGTCATCGTGCATGTGGGGGCCGCTAACACGGCCGATATGGTAGACCTTGCCCAGCATGCGGAAGCAGCCGGTGCCGATGCGGTAGGGGCCATTCCTCCTTACTACTACCGCTATCCTCAGGATGCGTTACTCGACCATTACCGTGCGTTGATCAAAGCAGTACGGATCCCCGTGTTTCTCTACAATAACCCGGAGGTTTCCGGTAATCCCATCACACCGGATAGCCTCAAAACTCTGGCAGAGGAGGGGTTGGCTGGAGTAAAAGATTCTGCCTTTGATCTTGTAAACCTCTACCTCTACATGACCAGGGTAAAAAAACCTGGTTTTCAATTTATCGTGGGTACGGAAGCGATCGCTCAACCTGCGCTGGATGCAGGGGCCTGCGGTGTGATCGCAGGGCTGGCGAATGTATTCCCGGAACTTTTGACTGATTTCTGGCAGACCTGGAAACAGGGGGACCCTCTAAAGACCGCTCAGATGCAACTTCGGATTGTGGAAGCCCGGGCAGTGATGAAACTCGGTCCAACCCTTACCATGACCTACGCGGTTTTAAGGATGCGGGGGATGGATCCGGGGTTCCCCCGGCTTCCCTGGAAGGATATTTCCCCTGACTTGTATGCACGAGCGGAAAAGGAGTTACGGATGCTGGGGCTGGTGTAGGTTTTGAGGCATGAAGGAGCGTAAGACTGAAAAGGGCGCTTTACGGGAGAGTGAAGGGAGTTCCCCTATAAGGGGTGAAGGGAACACTGTGCTGGAGGTCCTGCGAAATCGGATGGAATCCCTCCCCCCTGTACAGCGGAAAATTGCCGGTTTCATTCTGGAGAATCCCCGCATGATCCTTCGAATGTCTATCTCTGCCCTGGCAGATAGAAGCGGGGCAAAGAGTGAAGCTTCGGTAGTAAAATTGTACCGTGCCCTGGGATTCAGCGGGTATCACGATTTCAAAGTATCTCTGGCTACAGAAGTAGCCGGGAGAACTATCAATCAGGTGGATGAAGGCTCTGAAATTACCCTGGACGATGACCTCTCCACCATCAAGCGGAAGATCTTCTCCTCTGGCATTCGGGTGTTGACGAAAACGATGGAGACCCTGGATCCTGTTCTACTAGAGCAAGCAGTGGATACCCTGGTGAAGGCCCGGCGTATCATCATCCTGGGGTATGGGACCTCGGTAGTGGTGGCCTACGATGCCTTCATCAAATTTTCGAGAGTGGGCCTGGACTGCCTGTATACGCAGGATTCCCATATCAATGCGTTGGTGCTGGCTGAACATAGGGATGGGGATGTACTTTTCTGCATCAGTCAATCGGGAGAATCAAAGGATGTGGTGGTTCCGCCTGAAGCCTTGAAACCCAGAGTTCCCATCATTGCTGTCACGGGGTTTCCTGATTCGCCCCTAGGTAAGATCGCAGACATCTGCTTTACCGTGAGTTCCCGTGAAACGGCCTTCCGCACAGACCCCATGATTGGGAGGATCGCAGAGATCGCCCTGGTGGATACCCTATTCAATGGGATCGTGGTCCGGCTGGGGACGAAAGCCCTCAATCGATTGGGGAAATCCCGGCAGGCTCTATCCTATTTGAAGTTTTGATGTGTGAAGATTTCGTGACCCCCGGATTCGTTGGAAGGGCCGTGAAGGCCGTCCTGGAAAATATAGAAAATGACAAGGTGGCGCAATGAGTTTAAAACATCAAAAATTGTACGGAGTGATACCCCCGATGATCACTCCCTTCACAGAGGGAGGCGAGCTGGATGTCCCAGGGTTGAAGAAACTTGTGGATTACCTTTCGGAACGGGTGGATGGGCTTTTCATCTGCGGTTCCTATGGATCAGGACCCCTCATGTCTACCGAGGAACGGAAACAGGTCGCAGAAATCGTACTCGGGAAAGTAGGGGGAAAAATACCGATTGTGGTACACGCAGGTACTGCCAATACGAGGGATGCGGTAGAGCTCTCTAAACATGCGGTTTCCATTGGAGCTAGAGCTGTATCTGCCGTAGCGCCTTTCTACTACCATCATGGGACTGACAGCGTGGTGGAGTTCTATCGGTCGATCCTCCGTGCTGTACCGGAAGGGTATCCCGTGTACGTGTATCATAATCCCCGCTTTTCCGGCTACGAGATTGGGATGGATGCCCTCCGAATCCTTGCCAGAGAGGGGATTCGGGGGATCAAGGATGCTACGTTCGATATCGGAAAGTTTTCCTTGTACATGCGGGAACTGGAACCACAAGGGCTGGATATTGTGCTCGGTACAGAGAGTCTCTGGCTTCCTGCCTGTTCATTGGGAGCCAAAGCATACATTCCTGGATTGGCAAACGCGTTCCCTGAACTATGTGTGCGCCTTCATCGGGAAGGGATGGAGGGGAGATGGGAAGAGTGCCGGAAGACTCAGTTTCTGGTAAACCGGATCCGGGACGTGATGTACCTCACCCGTTCCACCCAGCTGGCTGTCTATGCAATGCTGGAAATCCGGGGTATCCTGAAAGCGCACCCGCGGAGTCCCTTCGTGCCTGCCACAGAGGAAGAGAAAGGAAGAATCAGCTCTTCCCTAGAGGCGCTGGGGGTGCTTACGTAAAAGACGGGGTCGAAATCGCCTGGGCGAAGACGTTCAGTAGTGGTGCCAAATTTGTGGCGGGAGTAGTAAGGTAAATAACATACTGGGTTGACCCCGTGGCAACAGCTCTTCTGAACAGGGGCCCGTAAAAATAGGAAGAAGGAACATAGAAGGAGAGGCAGAAGATCATGGCTCTATCCACCATCGACCTACGGAAAGAGGAACTGGTTCTTACCATCGATTGTGGTACCACCAATTCCCGGGTTTACCTGGTAAATCCCAAAGGGGAAATCCTTCTCTGGAAGAGTCGGAAAGTGGGAGTAAAAGATACGGCTATTCGAGGCTCCAATGCATTTTTAAAGAAGGAGTTGAAAGCCCTCACAGATGAAGTGCTCGCTACTGCAGGTCTTTCGAAAACACAGATACGTCTGGTGATTTCCTCGGGCATGATTACGAGCGAATTGGGCCTCATCGAACTGCCTCACCTGTTTGCCCCTGTTTCCATGGATGATCTAGCGGGGTCCATCACCCGGGTGGATGGGGAGGAAAGCTTCGATCCCGAACTACCCCTTTACCTCATCCGGGGAATCAAGAATCCCTACCACCCCGAGAGGAACGATCTGGCCGAGCTGGCTCATCTCGATTTCATGAGAGGGGAAGAGACCCAGGTGGCAGGCCTCCTGCAACTGTACGGATCGGGTATTTCAACGACGGTGATCAACCTTTCTTCCCATACGAAGTGTATCCCCATCGATCAGCGGGACCGTATCCTGGGGAGTGTAACTACCTTATCGGGTCAGGTATTCGAAGCTTTGGTGAAGGAAACCTTTATCGGAAAATCCATTGCATCTACGGAGAACACGGGCGAGCCGCCGGCTTCAGGTGAGCTGGCGGCAATCAGACAGGCAGCTGGCGACCTACCATCGGCGGGCAAGCCATCAGCTTCAGGTGAGCCGCCATCTATCGAACAGAAAGCTGGAGAGCTGCCATCTATGAGCGAAGCACCAACTTCAGGCGGGGGGGCAGCGGGCGGACAGCCAGCTGGCGCGCTGCCATCTGCGGGCGAGCCGCCGGCGACGCCAGCGCCGCCCGCGCCAGCCAAACTTTCTATCCAGCTGGATGAATCTCCGCCCTTTGATCCAGTCATCGCCGATCTGGCGTATGAGATCGTTGGCGAGGCAGGACTCCTTCGGGGGTTCGTAATGCCTCGCTTCATGGATGTACTTCTGCGCACAACCTGGCAGGAGCGTCGGAAGTTCGTCGAATCTGCCCTCGCTGTGGATGACCTTCATGCCTTGAAACTCTTTCCTAAATTTCACTTTCCCTATGGGGAACGAATTTTCCTTATAGGACCAAAGGCTCGTTGCGAAATTTTCGATTATTATTTAACCAGGAAACTGCAGATCCCTGCCACTATCCGCTCTATTTCAGACCCTGCCGAAATATCCTTACTGGCCGTGCAGGGAGCTTTGTATCTCGTCAGGAAGCGAGGGCTTTTATAGGGCAAAAAGATCTAATGGATATGGATTCTTTGACCCCTTTTATTGTTTCTTTCTTATATACCTTTCCTTT
>CALKLC010000125.1 GCA_937991975.1 uncultured Spirochaetales bacterium
TTGAGCAAGGAAGAGCAGGAACTCGTGTTTCAACCTGCTCCACGGGGAAAGACGAAAGTTATCGTAGCCACCAATATAGCCGAAACATCCGTCACCATCGATGGCGTTACTACCGTGATCGACTCAGGTCTGGCAAAGATCAATTACTACAACCCGAAAACCTACACCAGCAGCCTCATCGAAGGCCCCATTTCTAAAGCTTCCTGCAACCAGCGGAAAGGGCGAGCAGGTCGAACGCAACCAGGAGTCTGTTACAGACTCTATACAAAAGAAGACTTCGAAGCCAGACCCCTCTTCACTACAGAGGAGATTCTGCGGACCGATCTCTCCGAAGTAGTGCTTCGGATGGCCGAGTTAGGGATCCGGGACTTCGAATCCTTCGACTTTATTTCTCCACCGGGGAAGCAGGGGATCGTTAGCGCAGTGGAAACCCTCTTCCTGCTGGACGCTTTGAACCCGGATCGAACCCTCTCGAAAATCGGAAACATGATGGCCTGGTTTCCCCTGATACCTCGACACGCTCGAATGATCGTGGAAGCTATCCTTCGGTACCCTGATGTACTGGAGGAAGTCCTGATCGCCAGTAGCTTCCTTACAGGGAATACTCCCTTCCTCCTCCCTCAAGGGGAAGAAATGGAAGCCCGCAAGGCTCATCATGCCTTCCGGGATCCCGCAGGAGATTTTGTTTCTTACATCAAGATATTTCGAGCGTACGAACGTGCTGAGAACAAGGAAAAGTTCTGCGACCGTTACTACCTGGATCCCCGTGTGATGGGAGAGATTCGTAACGTGAAAGATCAGCTTTCCCTCATCGTGAGTGAAATGGGGATTCCTATCAGTTCTGGGGGTCCCATCAAAGACTTCCTCTGTGCCATCTCCCGGGGGTTAATCCAGTTCGTCTGTGCACGGAGCGGCCGGGATGGGTATAGGAGCCTGACGGCCGAAAGGATCCTTATCCATCCGAGTTCGGGGATGTACCGGGAGACTCCCCGCTACATCGTAGCGGGAGAGATCGTTCGAACTTCCCGCATGTACGCTAGATCCGTTTCGCCTCTAGAAAGATCCTGGCTTCAAGACATCTCCCCCCTGCTGGCGGAAGGGTTAAAGATAGAAAAAGAAAAGGCAAAGGGTGAGGTCACGAAAGAGAAGGCTCCTCGGAAAGATACCACCTGGCAGATCAGCATGGGAAAGAAGATCTTCGAGCTGAAGCCTTTCAAGGGGAAAAAGAAGATTGCCCTCTTCCCCTGGGAAGATCTGAGGGAATTGGCAAGAAGAGAAGGACTCCAGATACCCGGGCCCTACATGAACTTACGGGGAAAAATCGTGATGGATGGGATGGACCTGGCAGTGGGGGAGCGAGTCCCCAACATCTTGAAGATCGCCCGGTTCCTCGATGTCTCCTTTCCGTCATGGAAGGGGGCCCTTCCTAAAGAAACTTTCAACAGCGGGGAAGGTAGAGTTCCGCTGGTAGAAAGCCTTTCGAATCTTCTCCGGGTCTGCAAGGTAAAAAAGGCAGGAAAACGGTTTGGGTTCCTCGGCCTCCACACGGATCAAAAGGGAATATACTGGTACAAACCTTCCCTTTCCTTCTTCACGGCGTTGGAAACCAGCCTGTCCAGTCTGGAAACCTTAATCGACGAATTGGGCACAGTAGCTGAAGAAGGTTCTGCGGGAATTGCTTTACGGGACCAGGTGAACAAAGCCTATCGAATGTTAAGTGCCGTACTGGATACCTAAGACTTTATCCCCCTCTCAATTACCTGTTTCACGATGGCAGGATCCAAGGTAGAAAGCAGCGTGTCCCCCAGGTTTCGCTGGATAACGAATCGGAGGACTCCTCGTTTTTTCTTGTCCTGCTGCATGGCCTGAAAGATCGCTTCTGGCTTCACCCCCGAAACATGCTCCGCATAAGCGAACCTGCTTAAAAGAGTTCGTACTCGTTTTGCATACGCAGGATCGGTAAGTCCCAGGGAAAGGCCTGCATCCATCGCCCGGTACAATCCCCAGGCTACCGCTTCCCCATGGGTGAATTGTTTGAAGTGGGTAGCACTCTCTAACCCATGGGCAAAGGTATGTCCTAAATTCAGGTGGGTCCGAAGTTCCTGTTCCCGCAAATCCTGGGTTACATAGTAAGCCTTTACCAGAAGGGAATGCCGGATCATTTTTTCATACAGGCCCAATGAAAGGTCTTTCAAAGATCCGCCCGATTTGCCAACGGTTTCGAGGAGAGAAAACAGTTCTTCATCCTTCAGCATGGCTGATTTGATTACTTCTGCCATTCCTGATCGAAGTTCCCTCTCAGGAAGGGTCCCCAGTACTTTCGGATGGATCCAGATTCGTTCAGCCGGATAGAAGGTTCCCACCATATTCTTCCATCCCTGAAAATTGATCCCTGTCTTCCCTCCAAAAGCTGCATCCACCATTGCCAGCAGAGTGGTAGGAACAAGGTGGAGCCGGGCGCCCCGCATGTAGATGGATGCGGCAAAGGCAGTGACATCACACACCACCCCTCCTCCGATTCCTATGAAGAGGGACCTTCGATCCAGGCCTCTCTCCAGTGCCCGGCTCAGAATCCGCTCTATACTGGTCCAGCTCTTCCCCTCTTCCCCGGAGGGAATGATCATTCGATGCGTTTCAGGATACGGGAAAAGTTCGGCACTATTCGTATCTTCTACGATGAGTACCGAATCGGTTAGAGGAATGGAAGGGAACTCTTCTGAAAAGGATACAACGGTGTGGTAAGCACCCAGGGAAAACTCAAGAGTAGAATCTGTCATTCACTCTCTTTCCCCATAAGGGAACGAATGATCCTCTCCACAAAGGAATCCACGATCCTATAGATCCGCTTGTTACCATGCACATAGGACTGAACGATTCCCTTTTCCTTCAGTACGGCCAGATGCTGGGAAACCACTGGTTGGGGCTGATTCAGACAGGACCAAAGTTCAGAAACACAGGGTTCTTCCTCGCGAGCGATCAGGCAGAGAAGTTTCAACCGAATGGGGTGCCCACACACCTTTAATTTTTGGGAGCATTGTTCTATTCGTTCATCGGAGCAACAGTCGAGAGAATTCATATATAGTATACATACAATAAATTAGGAAATAAATCAACCCTCAATAGTTCGAAAATTATCAATTATTACTGTTGACATTTGCATGAACTTGCCCTAATTACTGTTTCTATGGCTAAAACAATCGCAGAAAAGATCTTTGATGCGCACGAGGTGGATAGACCTTTCCCCGATGTGAGGGTATTACGGTTGGACCGTGTATTTTGCCACGAGATCACTACTCCCACGGCGATCGACGACCTCATTCGCAGAGGAAAAGACCGTGTGTTCGATCCAGATAAAATCAAAGCTGTAATCGATCACGTATCACCTGCAAAGGATGAAAAGACAGCCTTACAGGGAAAGATCCTGCGGGATTGGGCCCGGCGGCACGGCATCAAGGATTTTTTCGATATTGGATCGAATGGGGTATGTCATGCCTTGTTCCCGGAAAAGGGGTTCATTCGGCCTGGTTTTACCGTGATCATGGGGGATTCACATACCTGCACCCATGGGGCATTCGGGGCATTCGCTGCAGGGGTGGGAACCACAGATCTGGAGGTAGGCATCCTCAAAGGAGTCTGTGCGTTTCGATCCCCAAAGAGCATGCGGATCAATCTGGTAGGCCATCCCCCCAAAGGGGTCTTTGCCAAAGACATCATTCTGGGAGTCATTGGAAAAATCGGGGTGAATGGTGCCACAGACAGGGTGATCGAGTTTCACGGCCCTGTGATCAGTGCCATGTCTATGGAATCCCGAATGACCCTCTGCAACATGGCCGTGGAAGCTGGAGCTACCAGCGGGATCTGCCAGCCAGACGAAACAACGGTGGAGTATCTCTGGCCCTTCATCAAAGGGGAATATTCTTCCAGGAAGAAAGCGCTGGAAGATTTCTCACAATGGAAATCGGATCCCGATGCTGCGTACGAACAGGTGATCGATTTCGATGTAAGTACCCTCGAACCCCTTGTTACCTTTGGCTATAAACCGGACCAGGTAAAACCGGTTCGAGAGATGGAAGGTACCAGGGTAGATCAAGTGTACATCGGGTCCTGCACCAATGGCCGTTATGAGGATCTGGACGAGGCAGCCTCCGTCCTGAAAGGGAAGAAGATCCATCCTAACATCCGCGGGATCCTCGCCCCTGCCACCCCCGATGTTTTCAGGAAAGCGGTCGAAACGGGAATCATCAAGATCTTTCTCGATGCCGGATTCTGTGTAACCAATCCTACCTGTGGGGCCTGTCTGGGCATGTCCAACGGCGTACTCGCTCCGGGAGAAGTATGTGCGTCCACCACGAACCGCAATTTCAACGGAAGGATGGGCAAGGGGGGAATGATCCATCTGATGAGTCCTGCCACTGCCGCAGCCACCGCAATAGCCGGTGTTATCACCAACTCTCCCCTATATACAAAATAGGAGGCGCCCATGAAACCCTTTGGTGGAAATGTACTATTTCTCGACCGTTCAGATATCAATACCGACGAAATCATCCCTGCCAAATACTTAACAGAAATCTCCAAGGAAGCGCTGAAGCCACACCTCTTAGAGGATCTCAAGCTGGAAGGGTTCGAGGTGAGCCGCGATCTAAAGGACAAATCCGCTATCGTTACCCGAAAGAACTTCGGATGCGGGTCGTCCCGTGAACATGCTCCCTGGGCATTGGAAGTAAACGGGATCCACATTGTGGTGGCGGAAAATTTTGCCCGAATCTTCAGGCAGAACATGTTCAACTGCGGGATGCTGGCAGTAGAACTACCGGGGGAAACCATCGATGAACTGTTCCGCATCTTCGGTACCAGCGAAACCGTGGTGGAGGTAGATTTCGAGAACGACCGTTTGACCTTTTCCAATGGGAAGACAACGAAAACGTATTCATACCAATTGAGCCCTTTCGATAAAACCCTCGTGAAAGCGGGAGGATGGGTGGAGTACGCTGACGCTAAATACTGATTCTTTACATTGACTTTACAGGGCTTCCATCCTACAGTAAAAGGTATGGAAGCAATATCAACCCAACGGAGGATGGAAATCCTCATCTCCCATAGTGAGGGGAGTAAGCTCTTCTTGGCAGGTTGTATTACTGCTGCGGCGAGTACCTTGACGGTTGGGCTTTTAACCTATCTTCTCTTCCCTGCCACCACACCGGTCTATCGAATAGGTGCGATCATCATGCTCTTGTGTTCCACGATTCTAATCGGGTTCGTGCTCCGGTTCGAGCTCATCCTGTCCCGCCGATACCGTCTTTCCGGTGGAATACCGATCTACTACGTACTGATGTTCCTCGGGTGGTTTTTCTATACCTTTCTCTTGTTGATGGATTCCCCATCAATGGAGATCATTTCTCGGGTTCTCGTTTTGCCCCTGGTCATCGTGTTCGTCGGCGCTCTGGGATACGGTTTTCTTACGAAAAAGCTCTTTTTCTATGTATTGAAGAATCTCTCGCAGCCTGATTATATCTCCCTCCACTATCGAGAACAGATCTGGGAGCACCTGAAGCCCATCTGGGAATCGGTTCGACGATACAAAGATCCGTGTACCCTTGCTTTGATCCGTTTGAGTTTCCCCCAACCGACCGCTTCGATCCTCGAAATACTGAATTATCTGGAATCAGCGAATCGCCTCGTACGGAACCAACTTCGATTGACGGATAGGAATGGGATTCGCTCGAAAAATACACTCTACACACTCCTTCTCAATACCGACCTTGAAGTAGCGGAGATTCCCTTGAAGCGCATCCAGGAGGCTCTGGTAAGTGGAGGATATACTGTAGAGAGAATCGTCAAAATGGATCTACGAACAGTTGAAACTTCCCCTACCGAAGTTCTTTCTACACTCGAAGGGGAACTCGATGCAGCAGAGGTAAGCAGTCACTAGCTGGTAGGGCTCTATTTACCCTGAAATGTGAAGGGAACTTTGCGGCGGCTGGCCGCGTGGGAAAGCAATCACCCATCGAGAGGGCCCTATTTTCCCGCTGCCAGCAACCTCTCCTTCAATTCGGTTTCCAGTTTCAGTAACTCCTTTTCTGCCTGCGCCCGCTTCTCCCTACCCTCCCGCTGGATCCGAAGCGTTTCTTCCAGGGTGGTGATGAGATCGTTGTTCACCTGTTTGAGAGTTTCCAGCTCCACGATGCCCCGTTCTGCTTCCTCTGCTACACCCACGCTTCCATCCTTAAGAAGCGCTGCATTCTGTTTGAGTAGAGTGTTGGTAGTCTGGGAAACCTCTTTCTGCAATTCCAGAGCCTTCTTTTGACGGAACAGACTCACTGCCAGCACGATCTGATTCTTCCACAAAGGGAGTGTTGTCAGGAGAGAACTCTGGATCTTCTCTACCAATACCTGGTTGTTGTTCTGGATCATGCGGATCTGGGGAGCCATCTGGAGGGAGACCATCCGGCTCAGCTTGAGGTCATGGAGTTTCTTCTCGAAACGGTCTACCAGGGCGTTCGCATCCTGGAACCTCTGGGCATCGGCAGGGTCCTTCGTAGTTTCTGCTCTATTCCGCAACTCGGGAAGGAGGGTGGTTCGCAGTTCGTCCACCTTTAGTTTCCCGGCGGCCAGGAGGATATCGAGCTCTTTTAAATATTCCTGGTTTCGGTTGTACAATTCGTCCAGCAACACGATATCTTTCAGCAGGTTCCGTTGAGCGGTTTCCAGCTCCAGGACGATCCGTTCGATCTGGGTTGAAACCTTCTCGTACCGCGTAATGAATCGGCGGACAGAACCTACCAGGTTCCCTACTCCCGGAATACGTTGCCAGAAAGATTTTTCCCTGGTCAGGCTTCCCACATCCAGTTCTTTGATCCTTTCCAACAAACTGGAAAGGATCGTTCCTGCCTCTCCTGCATCCTTGTTGCGGATCTCCGATAGGACGGAATCGGCAAAGCTCGCTACCTTCTGCTGGGCTCCTACCCCGAACTGGAGAACTGTCTGCGAGTTCCGAATATCGATCTTGGCAGCCTCTTCGCGGGCCTTTTCCAGATCCCGAGGATCCAGTACAGTCAACTCCAGCGTTTGGTCACTCATGAGTTCCTCCCTTTCTATTTATATCCAGTTGGATTGTCTGTTCCAATACTTTCAGTTCTGCATCCAGATCCAACACGTCGTTGGCCAACAACTTTTCGTACTGATGCTCGAAGGCCAGGGCAATTTGTTGGAGACTCCCCTCCACCCTATGCAGGGTTTCCTGATAGGATGATTCTTCGGAAGTTTTTTCCGATAGTTCCACATACTGCCGCAGGATCTTGGCCACTGCACGAACATGGTAGTTGAGGAAAGATTTGGCGAGGGAAATGTCCTTTGGATCTTTTTCAATTTCCTGGAGGATCTTCCGGCTAAGGGCGAGAATTCTCTCTCCATGGATCCGAACGTTGGGATCCCGAATCCGGGCAACCCAAACGGCAATTTCCTGCACGTTTCGTTTCCCCATCGAGAGGATTTCCTTTTGGAACTCGGTAGATAAGATAGAGTCACCCTCCTCTTCTTTCTTTTTCGGAGAAAGGAGAAACCAGGAGATCAGGAAAACCCCTAGTGAAGCCCCCACGGCAAAGACGAAGGACCCTCCCCATAGGAAGGAAGTGAAAAAGGCTAAAGCGCCCAATCCCCCTGCCCATACTCCAGAAAACTCAGAGAAGCCTTTTGTTTCCATCGTGATTCCCGATTCCCTCGAATCATCCTACCGAAAAGCGAACCATTTGTCACCTAAGAGATTCTTATCCTGCGTTTTATCAGAATGCGGCTATGCCTTGAAACAAAAGATAATTCTTATATAAGATACATAGGAAAGCTCACAATGAGAAGGAGAAACGAAAATGGAATTTTCACCCCTCCAAAAAGCCCGGTATGCATACAAACCAAAGGTACCGCCTCTATTGAAAAAGTCAGTATCGTCCATAACTGTGGAACTAGGAAATCCAACCGAAGCCCTCACGGATCGCAAAGAGTTGAAAGGGATCTTCAAACACACCTATGGTCAACCTATCGCTACTCTCGTGCCCGGTAAAAACCCTAAAGCCTCTGAAAAGATCAATGTGGGGGTCATTCTTTCCGGTGGCCAGGCTCCGGGAGGCCATAACGTTATTTCGGGGTTGTTCGATGGGATCAAGAAAGGGAATCCTGGCTCCAAGCTGATCGGCTTCCTCGGTGGGCCGTCGGGGATCATCAAGGACAAGGCCATCGAAATCACTGCCAAATTGGTAGACCAATACCGAAACACCGGTGGATTCGACATCATCGGCTCCGGCCGAACGAAGATCGAAACAGAGGAACAGTTCGCGTCCACCCTTGCTACAGCCAGGAAACGAAAACTCAAAGCGATCGTCATCATCGGAGGTGATGATTCCAATACGAACGCTGCCGTTCTTGCAGAGTATTTCAGGGAAAAAGGAGAACCCATACAGGTAATCGGAGTCCCGAAGACCATTGACGGGGATCTGAAGAACGAGTATGTAGAAGCCTCCTTTGGGTTCGATACCGCGGTAAAAACCTATTCGGAACTGATCGGCAATATTGCCCGTGATGCAAACTCTGCAAAGAAGTACTGGCATTTCATCAAACTGATGGGTCGGGCTGCCAGCCATATCTGTCTGGAATGTGCCCTGCAAACCCAGCCTAACATTGCCCTCATTTCCGAAGAGGTAGAAGCGAAGAATCAAACGTTGAAGGATATCGTGGAGTACATTTGCTCCATCATCGCCAGGCGGGCAGAGAAAGGGGAAAACTTTGGGATCGTTCTGGTTCCTGAGGGACTTATCGAGTTCATCCCCGAAATGAAGAAACTCATCTCTGAAATCAACGATACCCTCGCTCACAAGAACGCTGAGTTCTCTTCTCTTGCTCCGGGTCAGGCTCAGATCGATTTCATATCAGCTCAGCTTTCCCCGGAATCCCAACCTGTATTTTTATCCTTACCCAGAGATATTCAGTCCCAGCTTCTGATGGACCGGGATCCCCATGGGAACGTCCAGGTATCCCGGATCGAGACAGAGAAGCTCCTCATTACCCTGGTAGAGGCCCGGTTGAAAGAGATGAAGGCTGCCGGCTCCTATACGGGAAGTTTCAGCTATCAGAGCCATTTCCTGGGGTACGAGGGAAGATCCGCCTTTCCTTCCAACTTCGATGCTGATTACTGCTACTCTCTCGGGTTTACCGCGTTTCTCCTGATAGCCAACGGTCTTTCGGGATACATTTCATCTATCCGCAATCTGGCAAAACCGGCTACGGAGTGGGTAGCAGGGGGAATCCCCCTCACCATGATGATGAACCTCGAACGGAGGCATGGGAAGGAAAAGCCGGTAATCAAAAAAGCTCTCGTAGACTTGAAAGGCAAACCATTCAAGACCTTTGCATCCAAACGGGACAAATGGGCTCTTTCCACATCCTACCTCTGTCCCGGAGCTATCCAATACTTCGGACCGGACGAGGTGTGTAACGCGCCTACCAAAACTCTCCTTCTGGAAGCAAAACCAGTAAAAACAGCGGCTCAGAAAGCCATAAAAACAAGAGCTCAAAAAACTGCGCCTAAAGACGCCAACGAGGGAAAAAACAAACAGATAGTAAAGGAAAGTTAGCACATAATTACCAGGGGGATACCCCACACCTACTGTTAACCTATGCGCCCGGGTCGAACATGGACAGCGTTGAGAAAGGCTACTCGATGGGCTTCCTCGATGTAACTCGCGATTCCTGCCTGGAAAGCCTGGGAAGAGGGCTCGGGGTAGCCTTCTTCCTTCCAGGCCTTTACGAAACCGGCGAGGAACGCATCCCCACAGCCTGTGGTGTTCAGCACGGGTAAAGTTGCATTTGGTTCCACGTGCATTCGGGATACGTTACCCCGATTGTAATAGAGGGTATCTTCCTTCCCATTAGTCGTAATGGAAACCACCCCATACTTTTCTGCTAGCTGGAGGAATACCTCCCCTACTCGATCCACAATCGTTTGATCCCGGATTTCTTCCCCTTGAGGATGGCTGTCCAGGAAAGTGCTGGCAAACTCCGCCAGGTTCGTCTTTACCACATCGGGTCGGTAAGGTAGGCAGGAAAGAAGGTCCTTCCCTCGAATGTCTAACACAACCCGTATTCCCAATTCCTTTGCTTGCTGCACAAACTCAGCGTAGAGGGTTTCACTGTATCCGGGAGCCCTCGTGCCGCTGATCACAAGGCAATGGGATGCAGGAATGAGGTTCTGGAATGCCTTCCGTACTTCCCCTTCAGTGGAAGGCAATACAGGTTGTGCCTCTTCCACCAATTCGGTAGTCGTACCCTTTTCACGGTTCAACAGGGTAGTGCAGAAACGAACGTCCGAACCAGAATCAGGGGCATGGATCCAGAGGCCATCCTGCTCTGCCAGGGTAAGAAACACGTTTCGGAACATCCCCCCCGCATGGGTCAAATGCACCGCCGGTATGTTAAGCTGTCCCAACACCCGTGCCACATTGACCCCTTTCCCTGATGCATCGAGGTAATAGGTGGGCGTTCGGTTAACCTCACCCTCCCGAAGGGAAGAAAAGACAAGGGTCTTCTGAAGAGTTGGATTGAGACATACCACGAGGACCATCAACCTCTCCTGATCCGATAGGCTGATACAATTGAAGAGAATGTCACGGCCAGCACAATGATTCCTCCTCCAATCATGGCATGCGGAGTGGGTGTTTCATGTAGTACGAGGAATACCCACACAGGATTCAAGATCGGTTCCAGCGTGGTAATGAGCATCGCCTGGATCGTGGTGACCCCCTTGATTCCTCGGGCAAACAGGATGGATGAAAGGCCTATCTGAAAGATCCCCAGTACGAACAGAGAAGCCCAGCCGGAACTGGTAAGCAGGGGAGGCGTGGAAAAAATCGAAGGAATAGAAAAGAGAAACACAACCAGATGGGAAAGGAGGATCGATTCCACAGGGGAGCCTGCTTTTTGCATGCGCATGAAGATGGCATAGAAGGCAAAGGTGAAACCGCTCACGATGGCAAGGAGGTTCCCTATCGAGTTACCGGGTGAGACTTTCTCCCTGAAAAAGAGAGTCATCCCGCCGAGAATCAGCACCAGCCCCACCCAATGCTCCCAGCGGGGGCGTTCTCCTAAAAGGATCCAGGCAAACACAGCCACATAAAGAGGAGCACCATACTGGAGAAGGATCGCATTGGCTGATGTGGTGAGCTTGTTGGCATACACAAAGAGGATCATCGTACCCGCATTGCAGAGGGCAGCGAGGAGCTGGGGAGCGGAAAAAGTGATCTTTGGTTTTCGGACAAAGAGAAGGATCGTGAGTCCTCCCAGCAGACTCCTTGCACCTGCGATCCCCAAGGGGGTCCAATCCACCAATTTGATAAATAGGCCTCCCAGGCTCCACAGTACAGCACAACATACAAGGGAGAGAATGGCCCCAACGGTTGGATGCATCAGTACCTATCCTTTAGAATTGTTTCGATATCCTGAACAGTGAGAGGTATGGGGTGATACTTTGCCTCTGTTTTTGACGCAATCACGGTTAGATCCGATTCCTTCAGTCCCAATGCCCTAAGGGCAGGCATGTGTGTTTCCGTGCTGAAACGGTCCAGCGTATTGATCAAGAGGGCTGCATTCCCGTTATCACTCCCCGCATCCTTTCCACTTAAGGCAATCCCTGCCCGGGCAAATCGCTTCAGAACAGAGTTTTCCGAAGGATCATCTATCCGCATGGCCCGGCTAACGGTAAAACGGGTGGCAGAAACGACCAGAGTTCCGCATACCACCCCATGAGGGATGGGGAACATGCCACCCAGGGGAGAAGCGATCCCATGCACCACCCCTAATCCTGCTTGCGCCAGACATACCCCTGAGATATAGGCTGCATACGCCATCTGTGATCTGGCTTCAAGGTTCTTACCGTCCCTGTAAGCTGCCAGAAATCCCTTTCCAGCCAATTCCAGGGCCTTGAGTGCTAACCCATCGGTAAAAGGATTTGCCTTTGTACAGGTGTAGGCCTCCAATAGCTGAGTAATCGCATCCAGCCCAGAAGCGGCGGTAACCTCGGGGGGACAGGGGATGGTCAACTCCGGATCCAGAAGAGCGATATCGGGAACATAACGATCATGACGGAGGGACTTTTTGAAGCCAGAGGGGCCGATTCGGCTGATCACCGCATTCTTTGTCGCCTCAGCCCCTGTACCGGAAGTGGTAGGAACCGCAATGAGGGCAAGCCGGGTTCCTGCCGGCTTTTTGGTTCCCACTCCTTCCAGATAATCCTGCACCGAACCTTCCATCGTGTAAAGGGCCGATACAGCCTTCCCCGTATCGATCACGCTCCCCCCCCCAATGGCGACCACACCATCTACGGGGAACTGATCCTTTTCCGCTTTCAGGTCTGTCACGATGGAATCCACCGAATCGGGTGAAGGTTCTCCGGTGACAGAAAACTCCTTATGGCGGATACGAGCCTTCTTCAACCCTTCGATCAGCCGATCGTACGGGTTACTCTGCTTGAAAGACCTGCCTCCGAGGATCAACGCAATAGCCTGTAACGAACGCTCCTCGAGTATGCGAGGGAGTTGGATTAGGGTTCCTGCTCCAAAACGGAGTTCAGGTAACCGGGTAATCGTAAAGGGATCCATGGAAAGGAACTGTATCGTAAAAATCGATTTAGGTAAAGCAAAACAGGTACCCCCTACACAGATGGGGGAACTAGACATATACTTCTCCCCATGAATCCTGTAAAAATTCTCGTTCTAGATACCGTTCCTCCGGGCGAAAGAGGTTTCCTCAATTGCACAGTTGTCAGGCATCTATCCGCTTTGAGGGATGCCATGAAAGATCCCAATCCCCTTGTTTTTATCCTGTTAGAACACACCGACATCCTTCCAGAACAGGAGATCGGATCATCCAGCCCTTCACCGGAATTGCAAAAAGCGCACGGCATACCGAACGCGCATGGGGGACCGACCCCGAACGTGACCCTCTGTATGCTGGCAAGAAGAGAACTTTCCCCGGAAAACTCCCCACAGGTAACTGCAGTACTACAGTACATCCAATCCCTTTTGGGACCTTTTCACCTCTCAATGGATATTTCCATTTCCAATGATGCGGAAGGTACAGATTCTTCCCCTATAACTTTGTTCCTATCCTCCGAACCAGACAAAGCTTTGGCAATGGTTTTGGGACTGGAGCCGAATCGAAGGTACCATGTAAAGATCTCCCCGGAGAATCTGAAATCTTTCCTCAAACTCTTGCCTATTCTTTCCGAGATAGGGAAACGCGTTCTGTTCTGGGGAGAAGATAGATTCTTGCAAGAACTCTACCAGGTTCTCCTGCTTTCTGCAGGTCCCAACAGCTCTCAGGATGGCCAGAGCGGCCTGAGGCCCCCTAGTTCTTTAGGGCAGTGGAGTAAAAGAGGAAATAAGGGGGTGATCTTCGTGGATAGGTCCATTGGTACGCCGAAGCTGGAAGAGGGAGGGACAACCTGGATGGATCCCCGTTCCTTCCTGGAGGAACATCCTGACAGAGGCTCGACAATCGATAGAAGCTCGAGGCCCGTTCCACATTCAGAGGAGTCCTTCTTTAACGCTTTGCAGGAAACCCTTGCCGGAGGCAAGACCATCTGCATCCCTGCCCTCCCCGTAGAATTCTCTGGGTTTATAGATTCCCAATTGCTGCAACGATTAGAGAAATATGTAAACTTCCTTGTCTTCTGGGGGAACCAATGGAACGAGAGAACTGTTTCCTCCTTACTGGATCTTTCAACCTATCAAGTTCTCGGCCCTGCCCATAAAGGGAAGGGATTGATCTTGCAAACCTCGTTCCTTTTGTCCAATTCCACTCTACCCATCATCCTGGCTCATGAAGAAATCGGCATGACTCTGCTGGAGCTGTATCGTAAACTTTCCCCTGAAATACGGGTTCGTCCGTCCTGGGACGACTACTTTCTGGGAATCGCCCGTGCCGTTGCTGAACGCGCCACCTGCGACCGTGGTAGGAGCGGCTGTGTGATCGTGCGAGACAAGGCGATCCTCGTTACTGGATACGTAGGGTCGCCTACCGGTCTCCCGCACTGCGACGAAGTTGGCCACCAGATGAAAAAGGTTATCCATGAGGATGGTCACATTACCCAACATTGTGTTCGTACGGTGCATGCGGAACAAAATGCCATCTGTCAGGCAGCCAAGTATGGGATTTCACTGAATGGGGGTACCCTCTACTGCAAGATGACTCCCTGCAGAACCTGCGCTATGCTGATCATCAACTGTGGGATACGGCGGGTAGTGTGCGAGTACCGCTACCATGCAGGGGGAGAATCGGAAGAACTGTTTCGCATGGCGGGAATCACTATTGAATTCAAACATCCTGAGGTTTTGCCCTATGCAGAACAGTAGAAATTTGTAAAAATATCTTGAGAAGTTATGAAAACGGCTTTATCATAGTATATAGTCCCGTTTAGGGATACGGCATAATCTAACTACTTTAGGGAGGATGTACAATGAAGAACCTCGCACTCTGCTTGTTTTTGATGGGGGCAGTAGTAGCGGCGCCCATTTTCGCCCAGACGGTCATTGCCCAGGACGATTTTGCCAAACTGGGAGATTGGAAACCTGCGTACGGCACGTGGAATGCAAATGGTGCACTGGTCCAGTCGGACATCAAAGCGGGTATGGCCAGGATCGACCGACCTCTTCCCCAGTCGGGTGTGTACATGCTGGAGTTCACCGCAAAATACATCGATGGTGGGTATGCTGACAAAAAAGCGTATGAATCAGGCCCCTACCATGGAGGATTCGGAATCCACATCGGAGTCGATAAACCCGCTCCTGGAAAAGCCTGGGGAAATGGGAAATCTTACCTTCTCTGGATCAACTACGATGACACGGTACCTCCCAATTCTCCCCATTACGGATTACGGGCTCAGGTGTACCAGAGCACTTCCAATATCAAGATGGAACTAATGCCCGACTCGAGCATCGAGATCTATCCAAGGGACGTAGTCCTGCAGAATCTGCACTACCTCCAGTACACACTTCCTGTAAAGATGCGGGTGGATACGAACACGGGGGAAATCCGGGTGTATGATCCGATGGAAGAAGGATACTACTATTACTTCTATCTGGATCCTAAACTCCTTAAAGGGGCATACGTAAGCTTCCGAACGAACAAGCTCGCCATCCAGTTCGATGATTTCAAGGTAACCAAGCTCCAGTAACCCTTCGATTAAAAAAAGGGCCTGCTATTCAGGCAGGCCCACAAATTTCCATATTTCCTCATATATCTTTAGTTATCTTCAGTTAGGGCGTATCAATTGGGCAAACTCCCCTTCTTCGATCGTTTCGGCTTCCAACAAACGAGCGGCCAATTTCTCCAGCAAGGGTCTCTTCTCTAGCAACATCTTCTTTACATGCTCGTACCGCTCATTCACAATGGAGGCAATCGTCTCATCGATATAACTTTGTGTTGCATCGGAGTAATCTCTGTACATCTGGGGAGCTTCTGCCGTAGGCCCAAGGAATGTAGGTTGTCGTTGGTTCAAGGCAACGTTCCTGAACTTGGGGCTCATTCCATACTCTGTGATCATCCTTTTCGCAATATCACTCACCTTTACCAGATCGTTAGCTGCTCCCGTAGATACGGTTCCAAACACGATCTCTTCCGCTGCCCGGCCACCCAATAGAGTATCGATTCTACCGTACAGTTCTTTTTCCGTCATCAGGAACTTATCCTCTGTGGGGATCTGTAGGGTGTATCCCAGTGCCCCAATTCCACGGGGAACGATGGTTATTTTTCGCACAGGATCGGCTCCTTCGGTAAAGGCAGCCACCAGGGCATGCCCTGCCTCATGGTAGGCAACGATGCGCTTCTGTTCGGGACTGATGAACCGGTTCTTCTTCTGTAATCCTGCAATGACCTTTTCGATCGCCTCGGTAAAGTCTGCCTGCGTAACCTTAGAGCGTCCATTCCGCACAGCCAGTAAAGCGGCTTCATTCACCAGGTTTGCCAGATCAGCACCCACAAAACCGGGAGTGTCTCTTGCGACTTTATGGAGGTCCACATCCGCGTCCAGCTTTACACCCTTTACATGGATCTTCAGGATTGCTTCCCGGCCTGCCAGGTCCGGCCGGTCCACCAGTACCTGTCGATCGAACCTGCCTGCCCGGAGTAAGGCAGGATCCAGGATTTCGGGCCTATTCGTAGCAGCCAGGATGATTACGCCAGTTCTAGAGTCAAACCCATCCATTTCCACCAACAACTGATTCAACGTCTGTTCCCGTTCATCGTTTCCGCCCAGGACATTCATCCTGCTTTTTCCGATGGCATCCAGCTCATCGATGAAGATAATGCAGGGAGCCTTTTCCCTGGCCTGACGGAATAAGTCGCGTACACGGGCTGCCCCTACTCCCACGAACATCTCCAC
>CALKLC010000126.1 GCA_937991975.1 uncultured Spirochaetales bacterium
AGCACTGGTTATTTCCTTCGAAGATGTAACCTCCCTCAAGGTAAAGGAGCAGGAACTCGATGTTCGGCGTGCCCACTTCGAACACCTGTTTCAGCATGCTCCCGTGGCCATCGCAATCCTGGATGATGAGGACCGGTTTCTCGATTGTAACCTGCAGTTCAGTGAGCTCTTCCAGTATACGGTAGAGGAAATACGAGGAAAACCGATCAATGATTTGATCGTTCCCACAGGTCTTGAGGAAGAAGCTTCTACCCTCTCGAAAGCAGTTCTCGCCGGAACCCTCATACAGAAAGAATCGGTCCGTCAACGGAAGGACGGGACCCGGTTCCCTGTGGCGATTCTGGGAGCTCCCATCACCATTGCAGGGAAAAAATATATCTATGCGATTTATCAGGATATTTCCCTTCGAAAAGAGATGGAACGCAGGATTCTGGGCCTTTTGAAGGAAAAAGAACTGATCCTGAAGGAGGTCCATCATCGGATCAAGAACAACATGACCCTCATCATCAGTCTGCTCAGCCTGGAACGATCCTTTTTGAAAGACTCAGAAGCAATCAAAGCACTGGAAGAAGCCGAAGGAAGAATCCGGAGCATGGAGGTACTGTACGAAAAGCTGTATCGCTCTGAATTGATTCATTCTGCACCTTTGAAGGAGTATCTGGAAGAATTGGTAGAGGAAATCGTAGCCCTTTTCCCGAAACGGGAAAGGATCCGCACTATCCTGACAATTCCCCCTTTAGAGATGGATCCCAAAACTCTCTCTGCCCTCGGATTGATCGTAAACGAGTTGATCACCAACTCGATGAAGTATGCCTTTACCGATCGTTCTTCAGGTTCTATTTCCCTCGAGATTACGGTACATAAAGGAATCGTCCGATTCCGGTACGATGACGATGGGATCGGATTTCCCGAAGGCTTTACCCTTGATCGATCGGAACGCTTCGGACTGCAGCTGGTTAGCCTCCTTACAGAGCAGTTGGGGGGAACCATCCATATCGAAGAGGGAAAGGGTGCATGCTTCGTTATCGAGTTTCCCTACTCCTTCCAGACGAGTACACTTATGTCGTAATCTGCGGGAGGAACGAATCCGAGGAGTTCGATACAGGTAGCGGCCAGTGAACTGATCCCCAGCCCTTCTTTTAACCTGGGTTGGTACTCTCCCTTTCCCTCCGGATCGAAGATGATGCAGGGTACGGGATTCAACGAGTGGGCGGTCTTGGCCTTGGGGGTTCCGTCCGGCTTCAGGATTACCTTTCCTGTGTTCTTGTCGTGTTCGAACATATCATCCGAGTTCCCATGATCTGCCGATACGATCAGGATGCCTCCCGCCTGTTCCACTGCCTTCATCAACCTTCCCAGGCAGAGATCCACCGCTTCGATGGCGCAGAGGACTGCCTGATAGATTCCCGTATGTCCCACCATGTCTCCATTGGGGTAGTTCAATCGGATAAAATCGTACTTTCCACTGTGGATGGCTTGAATCACATAGTCAGTGATTTCGGCGCACTTCATCCAGGGTCTGTCTTCAAAGGGCACGATATCCGAAGGAATCTCCACGTAGTCTTCCAACTGTTCATCGAACTTTCCCGTACGGTTCCCATTGAAAAAGTAGGTCACATGGCCGAACTTCTGGGTTTCGCTGATGGCAAGTTGACGGACCCGGGATGCCACAAGAAACTCGCCCACCGTACGATCGATTGCAGGGGGAGAGACGAGGTACTGCCTGGGAACATGCATATCCCCATCGTACTCCATCATCCCTGCGTACTCTACCTTCGGTCTTCTGCCCCGATCGAATTTGTCAAAGTGTTCCTGTTCGAAGGCTGCTGTGATTTCCAGAGCCCGATCCCCCCGGAAATTGAAAAAGATAACAGAATCCCCATCCTGAATGGGGCCTACAGGTTTCCCGTTCTCTGCGATCACAAAGGGGGGCAAATCCTGATCAATCGCATTCGTTTCCTTTCGAAGAGTGACCACTGCTTCATGGGCAGAGCTAAACTGCCTGCCCTTTCCGTGCACATGGACTTCCCATCCTTTTCGTACCATGTCCCAGTTCGCCCCGTACCTGTCCATCGTAATTACCTGTCTGCCCCCACCCGAAGCGATCCGGTAATCCACCCCTTTCTTGTTCAGCTGGGCAAGGAACTCCTCGAAAGGATCGATATACTCCAGGGCTGAAGTCTCTCCCACATCCCTCCCATCGAGAAGGATATGGATTCTGGCCCGTTTTACCCCCTCCACTTCGGCTGCCCGCACCAGCATCGCTTTCAGATGATCCATGTGACTATGGACGTTTCCATCGGAAAACAATCCGATGAAATGGAGGGTCCCGTTATTCTGTTTGACATAATCGATCAGCTTCTTCCATACGGGCCCCTTAAACAGGGCTCCCGATTCGATGGAAGCATTCACCAGTTTGGCCCCCTGGGCATACACCCGGCCGCACCCGATCGCGTTATGCCCCACCTCACTGTTCCCCATGTCCTCGTCCGAAGGCAGACCTACGGCAGTGCCGTGGGCTTTCAACTTCGTATGGGGCCAATGGGATCGCAGGTAATCCAGGTTCTGGGTCATTGCCTCTGCCACCGCATCCCCTTCCCTGTATGCACCGTACCCTACTCCATCCAGAATGGCGAGTACGACGGGGCCTCGTCTGCGGGAGAACTTGGAATTCTTCTTCAATGGTTCAACCATAGCAACTCCTTCCCTTTTGGGATTATTCGAATACGATCGTTTTGTTTCCAAACACGAGGATCTTGTGTTCCAGGTGCAGCTTCACTGCACGGGACAGCACGAGTCGCTCGAGATTCTTCCCTTTCTGGATCATGTCCGCCACCGAGTCCTGGTGAGTTACCCGCACAACATCCTGCTCGATGATGGGACCCTGGTCCAGTTCTTCGGTCACGTAGTGGCTGGTGGCTCCGATGATCTTCACCCCCCGCTCAAATGCCTGATGGTATGGCTTAGCCCCCACGAAAGCGGGCAAGAAACTATGATGGATGTTAATCACCCGGTTTTTGTATACCTGGACAAAGTGAGGACTCAGGATCTGCATGTATCGAGCAAGGACCACCAGATCGACCTTTGCCTTTGAAAGCAGATTCAGCTCCTGCGCTTCTGCCTCATTCCGTGTGTCTGGAGTTACGGGAACATGATGAAAGGGGATGTGAAAATAATCGGCAACCGGCTTCAAGTCCAGGTGATTCCCGATGATCAGTACGATCTCTCCAGGGATTTCTCCTTCCTTATTTCTTAAAAGGAGATCGTAGAGACAATGATCCAGTTTCGATACGAAAATGGCGATCCGGGGGATCCTGGAAGAAAACTCGATTCGGTAATCCATGGAAAACTTTTCCGCGATTGGTTCAAAGGCCCTGGGGATCCTGGCTTCGGGAAGAGCGAACTCCGAAATGTCCCACTCTACCCGCATGAAGAAGGTTCCTGTTTCCGGATCGCTATGCTGGTTGGAACGGAGTATGTTCCCGTTATAGGTAAAGATGAAATGGGATACTTCTGCCACGATTCCTCTTACATCGGGGCAGGAAAAGAGTAAAATAGCGCGTGAAGGTTTTCCTGCATTCGAGTCTATTGTATCTACACTCATTCGATTCCGTACCCTGTGTTCCAGAGAGCTGTATTATAGAGAAACGACAGCCCCTTGAAAAGGTTCTCCCTATATGGATACTCTTCCCCCTGTATGGAACTCGTTTCTCCGGCGGGAAACCTGGAAAAACTTACCTATGCCTATCTGTATGGAGCGGATGCAGTTTACATAGGGATCAAACAATTCTCCCTCCGCACCAAGGCAGATAACTTCTACAAGGATGAGTGGAAGGAAATACCCAGAATCAAGGGAAACCGGAAGCTCTTTTGTGCATTGAACATTAGTTTTCATAACCGGGATCTTGCCAGGATCGAAAAAGAAATGGATTACATTGCCCTGTATCCCATCGATGCCTTCATTGTCAGCGATCTGGGGCTCCTTCCTCTTTTGCGGCGATGGTTTCCCCGGACACCCCTTCACCTGAGCACCCAGGCGAATTGCACCAACTGGCGCTCAGCAGAAGTATACCGGGATTTGGGGTTCAAGCGAATCGTCCTGGGGAGGGAACTCAACCTGGAGGAAATAGCTGAAATAAAGGCTCATTTGCCGGATCTTGAACTCGAGATCTTCGTCCATGGAGCCATGTGCCTTGCCTATTCAGGACGGTGCTTCCTCAGCGCCTGGATGGCTGGCCGTTCCGCAAACCAGGGGAATTGTGCCCATCCTTGCCGCTGGAATTACCGGGTGCTGGAAGAAGCGGAACGTCCGGGCGAATACTATCCTATCTTTGAATCCGAGGGGTTCACCACTATCCTCTCTTCCAGGGATCTATGCATGATCGACCACCTGGATCGTATCCGAGAAACGGGAGTAGATGCAATCAAAATCGAAGGCCGGATGAAGTCCCTCTACTATACGGCCATCGTCACTCGAGCCTACCGGAAACATCTGGATGCTCTGGCGGGAAATCCAGTAGCGGATCTAGAACTCTATCGGCAGGATGTTTTCCGGGTAAGTCATCGAGAATACTGCACAGGGTTCTACTTCGGTAAATCCGAAGTGGAAAAGCCGGCAGGAACCCTGTATAAGGAGCATCACGTGTTTCTAGGTACTATTGGGGACATGCATTTGAACGGGACGTACGAACTGGATCTGCGGAACCGAATCGAGACGGGCCAGCCAATCGAATACATTGGTCCTTCCGTACCCTTCCTGAAAGACGACGCCTTCACTCTACTGGATATCGAAGGGAATCCCATTCAAGCGGCATCCCATGGACAGAAGGTCTATCTCAAGCCCGGAATTCCTGTAGAACCTGGATATATCATTCGGAAAACTTAAGTAAACAGGGAAGAGGTTTTCATGGAAAAGACTCCCACCCAAACACCGGAACCGATCATTGGAATCGCGTTCCCCCGCATTCTTCTGCCCCGACCCGATGTGGATTTACACAAATGGGCCGTGATAGCCTGTGACCAATTTACATCCCAGCCCGAAGTCTGGAAGGCGCTGGAAAGAAGCATAGGGGACTCCCCATCCACCCTTCACTGTATCTACCCCGAATGTTACCTCGGGTCTCCCGATGAAGAGGAAAGGATCAACCGGATCCATCAAAAGATGCGGGAGTACCTGGACAGGGGGATCCTGCGGGAGACCGAACCTGGCGTTGTATTGGTGGAACGGGCGACTCCCTACACGAGAAGAAGAGGGATGGTTATTGCCCTGGATCTGGAGCAGTACGATTACCGTACTGGAACAAAACCCTTGATCCGCCCTACCGAACAGACAGTGCTGGAACGCCTTCCCCCGCGGGTAAAGATACGGAGAGGCGCACAAATCGAGTTTCCCCACACCCTCGTTCTTTTAAACGATTCCCACACACAGGTGGTAGACACTCTTTTTGAACTATTCACCCATACCCTACCCACCTACGATGTGGATCTCCTTCTGGAAGCGGGAAGAGTGCGGGGCTGGTTCGTCCCTGAAACAAAGGCGAAAAACATACTGGAGGGATTGATTCGACAAACCCTGGAACACAACTCCTTTCTATACGCGGTAGGGGATGGGAACCATAGTCTGGCTTCTGCCAAATCCTTCTGGGAGGAATTGAAACTTCAGTTACCACCCCAACAGCAGGCCACCCATCCAGCCCGCTATACCCTGGTGGAACTGGTGAGTCTCTTCCATACCGGTATACAGTTCCACCCTATCCACCGGATCCTTTATCACGTGGAACCTTCCCAGTTTCTAGAATTTCTGCGAGCCTATTTCCCTGTCAACATCCAAACAGCCCGTTCCTTTTCAGAGCTGAAGAATAAGGTAGCCGAACATCCCTTTCTGATAGGTCTGGTGGGGCAGGAGAAACTTCATACCGTACAGTTTATCGAGCCCGCAGCTCCTACTGTGGTAGAAGTGGTCCAAATGGCTGTGGAGTCATACCGATCGTCAAGGCCGGATATCAGGGTCGATTATATCCATGGGGATGAATCCCTCCGTTCCCTCATTCTGGAACAGAATACTCTAGGAATCTACCTTCCCGGTCTACCCAGGGAACAGCTTTTCCCCCTGATTGAAGCGCAGGGGGTATTACCCCGAAAAGCCTTTTCCATTGGAGAAGCAGTGGAAAAGAGATTCTACCTGGAAGGACGTAAAATCAGCATTTTCTAGTGAACTACCGTTTCCTGGTAGGATGGAATCCCAATAGAAGGAACACGACGATCCCGATACAGATAGAAAACGCCCGCAGAAAAGGTTCCGGCCGAAATGGAAGGTTGGCAGAAACCTTCACAATCCCTCCAGGCGATAGAGGTTCACTGGTTCCTTCTCTTCCAACAATTCGAACAAAGGCTTCATTGTTCTGAACAAGGTGATATGTACGCGCTTCCAGTCGAATCTGTTCAGGATCCGACTGTAAGTTTTGAATGCGGCGCTGGAGTCGTTCTCCCTGTTCTTCGTTCCTTCGAAGGTTCTCTATCAACAGTTGATGCTGGGTCAAAAGCTCTCGATACGCTACGATGCCAGTAGAACCAAAAAACAGGGTGGTGCTCAGGTACACCACCCCCCCTGTGTAGAGACTCACTAAAAGCCGTCGTAGAATCATCACTATAAATTACGGAAGAGAATGTCCTTCCCTTGATGAATTCTAGTATGATTGACAGGTAAAAATCCGTAGGGTACAGTATAAATAAGGATTCATGGAAGTGGTGTTGTTGCCGAAAATATTGAATGAATACCATTCCAGGTCCAGGAGTAGGCAATGTTAAAAACTGACGAAAAGAGCGGAAGCGAATCCTCCCCTCGGAAGAGCTCTTTTGTGACTCAGATGGAGGATCCGACAGAGACTTTAGATCAATACGGGGTTTGGGTAAAATCAGGACCAGAACCAGTAGAAGAGGAAGTCTTTGAAATCGAAGAGGAGAATCAATTGAAGGATCTGCCGGAAACCTCTTCTATGGATCTCACCATGGAAGAAGAAGAACTCTTGGGAAGCTTGGAAACTGAAGAAAGGCCAGGGGAAACTCTCGCCCAGGAAGAAGGAGAAAAAACAGGTTTGGAAGAGATCGAATTGGAGGAAGAAGCCTTAGATTTGGACTTCGGAGAATTGCCGGAACTCGAAACCACCGGGATGGAAACCAAAGAAAAGACAGAAGAATCCATCACGGAGCAAACCGCTAGTACAGAAGGATTTGAAGATTTAGAAAATCTAGAAGATTTTGAAGTAGAAGAGGAAGCTCTTGAAACAGAAGAAGGAAGGGAGAGTGTTGCCACCCTTCCCACAGCTGAGGAGGAAGTCGAATCTTTTAAAACAGAAGAACCTATCCTGGAGGTAGAAGAAGAACTCCCAGAGCTAGAATTGGAGGAACCCGAAGAACCTACACTGGAAATGGAAGAACGCCAGGGGGAGGCGGCCCTGGTAGAAGGTTCTATAGAGATGACAGGTGAAGGGCTGGAAGAGGTTCCGGAAAAAGAAAAAGAAGAACCCAGCCCACAGGGAGAACCCTCACTACAGGAGGAAACACCTGTACAGTTCAACGATGTGGAAGCTGTGGCACGAGAAATGGAAGGGAAGGAAAACCCTCAAATGGATATTCTGACAAAGATCGAGGAAGAACTGGCGGAAATCAAGAACGAATTGGCTGAGCTGAAGCGGGAACTTTCCGCTCTACGCCCTGCCCCGGCAGTGGTTACTGTAGAAGAGAAGAAGGAGATTCCTCCTGCTACCGAGGAAGAGGAAGGAACGGGTTTCTTCGAAGAAGATGAAGATGAAACTATCGCTCTTACGGGAGATGAGCTGGATAACATCTTGAATACTGCGGATATCACTGAAGAGACAGGAGAGCCCAGTGCGTTCCCGGAAGATCTCGAACTGGAACCATTGGCAGAAGAAGCAGTACCGGAGACAATGATTCCTGTAACCACCCCAGAAGAGCAGGCCATCATTGAAGAATACAACAAGGAACTGGAACGTTTTACAGCCGACGAAATCCCCTACGGAGCAGAAGATCAGATCGATCAAGAAGCTGTGGAAGCTCTCCCTGAGGAAGTGTTGGAGAAAGAGGATCTCTTCGAAGTGGAAGAAAAACCAAAGCAGGAACCCTTTATCCTGGAAAAACCTGCTCCGGAATCGGTCCCGACCTTGACGGATCTTGTTTCTGAAGAGGGGGAAGTACAGGCAAAACCCTCTACAGAGGAGACTATTTTCGAAGAAACCATTCCACCCACCCCTCTAGCAGAAGTTCCACTTACTGAAGAAATACCCGCTGCAGAAGAAGGGGTGATCGAGTTCGATCTGGAAAGCCTTGAACAAGTAGAGGAAGCTCCTGAAGAAATGAAAGAGGAAGCTCCTTTAGAACTGGAAGAGGAGTTAGAAGTAACAGAGAAAGAAAAAACAACTGAAGGGGCATTCGAGGAAGAACTGGAGGTTATGGAGGTTTCACTTCCAGAAGAAGAGGAAAAAGATATCGAATTGGAAGAAGCTCCCTTAACGGAAGAGCCTTCTGAGGCTCTGGAACTGGAAGAAGTAGAAGCCCTGCCAGAAGAAGAGCCGATCGTTCCTCTGGAAGAACCGGTACCTGAATTGCATATTCCAGAAGAAATACCTGAGGCAGCAAAAGTCCCGCAGAAGGAATCGCAACCCTTACCCAGGGCGGAAGAAACGGCGAAAAAACCCATCTTAACCTCCGGGATGCCGGAAAGTTTACGCGAAGAGATCAAATCTGTACTGAAATACATGGATCAGCTGCTGGAAGCCCTACCGGAGGAAAAGATCCAGGAGTTCGCTCGGTCTGAACACTTTGATGTGTATAGAAGATTGTTTGAAGAGCTTGGACTGGAGTAAGTATGGGATTATTGGAACGTGCTCTTTCTATCGAAAAAATAGCGAACCAGGGGCAAGAACCCGTTTCCAGCCTTCTGAAGCGGGCTTCCCTATTACGGAAACTGACTGAAGAAAAACCGATAGAGGAATCGCCAGAAAAAAAAAAGCCTTCTCCATTGAAGGCTCCCCAAAAGACAAAATTGATCCGGAACGTACAGCCAGAGGAGTTCTGAAAGATCTTTCCCTCTTGAAACAAAGTTACGAGGCCCCTGCACAGTGGTTTCAGACATTGAAGAATCACCTGCAAATTCTAAAAGGCGCCTTACTACTCCCCGATCCACGCGAAGGCGTCCTTTCACCCTGGGCAATAACAGGGTACGATCGAACCACGTATTTCCGACTTCGGATACCTGCAAGCTATATCTATAATCTATTTCACCGTTCCCCTTCCTCCATCATACTGTTGAAAAAGGAAGAAGCAGTGGAATTGGAAGCCCATTTCTCCAGTAGGGAGTTTGGACTTATTGAAACTCTTCTGATCTATGGCATTTTTTTCCAGGATAAACTGATAGGAGTTCTCATCGTGTCCGATTCTCCCATCCTGACGTGGGAACAACAGGTTTTAGGGTTATTGTTCACCGTTATAGATGAACTTTCTGCTTCCATTCTCTATGCCTTTCGGTCAGAACGGCAAGAGAAACTACGATCCCGCGTATTCTTTGACGTACAGTCTTTCAACAAAGCATTGCCGCCCGATATCGACAAGCAAGCTCTGTTGTGTACCCTGGATCCCCGTCCCCTGGTACGAGCTTTTCATGCAGAAAACCCAGATCTGGATCCTTTTCTCATGATCCAGGACATTGCTTCTTTTCTTTCTACCATTCTGGAAGGAACTCCGGTCCTAATACATTCTGAAAACTCTATCCTCTATGCCCTTCACAAGGATACTCAGAAGGACAGGGAGTTACTGGTCCATCAATTGGAATCTGCCCTGAAGCACCTATTCCCTGAACTGTCCTCCTTACCTGAGCTGGGTATACAGGCCACGATCGTTGACGTACCTCTTTCCTTGTAGCTTTTATGATGGATCACAACGAGGAACTCTTTCCTGCGAAATCTGGTTTTCCAACAGTTCGCTGTAACGGAATTTTTCTTCATTCCCTGTATGATCCCGCAAAGGAGGCAGAACAATACCTTCGATCCCTTTCTTTACCCTCCCAGCTGAAAACGGTTCTGGTGTTGGGGTCGAGTCTGGGATACCTGGAGAATTGTTTGCATTCTCTATACCCCCAGGCAAAAGTGTTGAGTCTTCAATTCAGCACCTTTTTCAAGGGGAAAGAGGTCCATTCCCTTCCTTCTTCTCACTGCTTTTATCCAGATCCGTCTATTTCTGTAGAAGACTTTCTCTACGAAAGAATAGAGGAAACCGACTTATTGGATCTTCAGATCATTTCCTGGAAACCTGCCTTTCAAGCCTACCCTCAGATAGCACGAACGATTTCTGAACGGGTACTTCAGGTTTTACGAGAAATGGGAAGATCCCTCGAGACTTCCTATGTGTTCGGACGACGATGGATCCTCAATACCATAAGGAACTTCCTGTTCCATTCACCTGCGTACCGCTTACAGACTGTCCATCATCCTATCTGTATTGCAGCATCAGGGCCAAGCCTCTCTTTAAGCCTACCCTATCTGCGAAGATTTCGGAATCGTTTCATTCTCCTATCCTTGCCTTCTTCCCTTATGACTCTCTGGGAACATGGCATCATCCCGGACCTTGTGGTAATGACGGATGCAGGCAATTACGCAACCAGCCTTCTGTATCCCCTCCTTCGGAATTCAAATATGAAAAAGGTTTCCTTCCCCCTGGCTTTTCCTCTCACTGCCTCATTCTTTCCTCCCCATAAATCCATTGAACCGATCCTGTTCAGTCAGGGTTCAGGGATCGAAAGAGTTTTCCTATCTTACCTTCCTTTCTCCCTGAAGTATGTACCTCCGAATGGGACAGTGGCCGGAACTGCCCTCGAATTGGCCCTTAACATAACGACAGGCCCCATCGTATTCGTTGGCCTGGATCTCTCTGTAGAAGGATTTCTGGAACATGCCCGTCCCCATCCTTTCGAAAGGCTCTTTGAAGTACAGACTTCCCGACTCTCTGGAACAGAAACACCCTGGATTTGTCGAATCTTGGGTCAATACCCTGAGAAATTCGCCCCCAACTTGCGGACTTCCCCTGCCCTTCGAACATACGCTGAATGGTTTCGGGTGCATGCACATCGATGGAAGAACAGAATATTCAGGATATACCCCTCAACTGTGAATACGGGAATGGATGAAAAACCCCCATCTTTTCTAGGTACATATCCTCCTGTTCTTGCGCCTATCCTAAAGCCCATTCGTTCCTCCCTTTCCTGGGAAGATCGAAAACGAATCGTAAAAAAAGTACTGGAAACCAGGGGACAATCCCTTCCTACAGTGGATCCCTCTATTGCCAGAGCTTTCGATCTCCCTAAAGTAGACCATGAAAGCCCCTTGCACC
Organism: uncultured Spirochaetales bacterium; assembly: GCA_937991975.1. Lineage (GTDB taxonomy): Bacteria > Spirochaetota > Spirochaetia > DTKZ01 > DTKZ01 > DTKZ01. The sequence goes on from CALKLC010000126.1 coordinate 11,401, forward strand.
CTAATATTCGGCTCCGTGTTACCCTGAAGCGGATTTTAGATGACCCAGGAGGAGATCTCTGAACCCCAGCCTATTCGAACGGAATTTACTTGCCCTCAGTGCTCGCAACCCCTACCTGGCCACCCAACTGACCCGACTGGAACAGGATCCTCCTTATGTACACTTTCTCCTATCCCGTACCCAGAAGGAAGTAGTATGTATCGAACAAGATCATCGACTCTACCCTCTACATTCCCTGGTAGATCCGGAAAGAGAAGGGAATCGATTCCTGAAGACCTATCCTCCCAAAGGGTTTTTCATCTTTCTCGGTCTGGGGTGTGGATACCATATTCTGCCCTTTCTGGAGCATAAAGAAGTAACCACTCTTTTGATCCTCGATTCAGGAATCGAATTACTGCGGGCCATCCTTGGCAGGATCGATCTTCGAAAACTACTCTTAGATCCCCGGGTATCTATTCTGATCGATCCCCCCCCTGAGACCCTTCAGGAATTCCTCCTTACCCACTACATTCCTTCCATTTCGGGGGATATAAAAACAGTTCCCCTCCGCTCACGGGTGGATTTATCGAATGAGTTCTTCCAATCCTGCATCTCGACGTTCCAGAAAGGTATGGAAACACTGTCCCATGACTTCACAGTGCAAACCCAATTTGGAAAGAAATGGTTCGTGAATTCCCTTGCGAATCTTCCAGTAGCGGAGCAGACCACTCATCTATTGACCCCCAAACGGAAAGTCCTCATCACGGCTGCAGGTCCTTCGCTGGAGTCTTTCATAGAACAGATCAGAAAGGAAAGAAAGGAGAGCCTTTTCATTGCAACCGACACCTCGCTTCCAGTATTGCTGGAATACGAACTCAACCCGGATGCTGTTATCTCTATCGATTGCCAGCATGTCTCCTACCACCATTTCCTCAAAGGCCTTCCCAAGAATATCCCCCTGGTGCTGGATCTCGCTTCTCCCCCCCTTCTGGCTCGACTCACAGAAAAGGTTATTTTCTTTGCAAGCCTTCACCCCTTCTGCCGATACATCAGTACATACTGGAGACAGTTCCCCTCGATCGACACATCCGGGGGGAATGTCACTCATGCAGCAGTATCCCTCGCTCTAACCCTTGGAGCCGATCAAATCTATCTATACGGAGCCGATTTTTCTTTTCCTCGAGGCAAGAGCTATGCCCGCGGTTCCTACCTCTATCCTTACTTCCTCACTCGTAGCCATCGGTACCTTCCTCTGGAGTCCTCCTTTAGTCATTTCCTCTTCAACAATCAGAAACTCGAAAAGAGAAAAGGGGATTGGGGGATTCGTTACATTCCTCCACGGATGGAACACTACAGACTCTATCTGGAAGCCCTCATCGAAAAGTCTTCCGCCCTCATCGTCCCTGTCAGAGGAGAAGGCGAATCCATCCGGGTCCCCCCTCCTTCACCGCGGTATGAACGAGACATTTCGATGCGCATCTTTTCGGCTGGACCTAAATCCAGTTCCTGGAAAGAATTTCTCCGATCCTACCTGGAAAATATTCAGCAGCTAAGTATCCCCTTCGATCCAGTGGTCTCTTATCTGGAATCCCTTTCCTTGGATCAACGCAACCTCTGGACCACTCTCCTACCCATCAGCGCGGTGATCCGGAAAGAACATGGGAAAGAGGAAGTTCCTTCATCCTCCCTCCTTATCGAGAGCAGAACCTGGGCCATGGAGAAAATCGAACGGTACCTCCGTGATTGGTAGAGATCCTCTACCGGTAGATTACTGCTCCGTATCCCACAAAGGAAGGAGAGGGATGTTTATCCCAACTCGTCCCATACCCGATAAGGAGCCCTTTTAAGTTCAATTCTTTAGCAAAAGACGCGGCTACTGCTGCAGCGCCCGCAGAACAGGCGGCTCCATTTTTCTGGGCATGGGAAAGGAGGCCTTCAGGATCTGCCCGTATAGCTGCATCGAGGAAAACCCTGTCGTTTTCTTCACGTACCCAATGGAGCGCTTTATCTCCGATCCCCTTTGGCATAAACCCATAGTTGGGGCCATAATGGGTCAAATCCGTCGACGCCAGCAGAGTGAGAGATCTTCCACACTCTCTGTATTCCCCAGCCAGATATTTCCCCAACCGGATCGCCTCCTCATTGGGAGGGCAGCGGAGGCAGACGACACGGATCGCTGGAAAGCAATATTTAATCAAAGGGAGCTGAATTTCCACGGTATTGTCTGTATCATCAGACCAGGTAACGGAGAACTCCTTACGAATTTTTTCCACTAAAACTGAATCTCTCTCTATCAACCCGAGGGGAGTCTCGAATGCATCGTGGGGATACAGATGTATCGAATCCCAGGATCCCAGATGCCCACCAATTACTACACACGTTTCTGCAGGTGCAAGTGATGAAACTACCCGGAAGGCCAATTCACCCGAAAAGAACCATCCTGCATGGGGTGCTATGCCGGCAAGCCCCTCCTTAGAAGGGGAAGAATACTTCTCCGCATACTCCTGTAAAGAAAAACGAACCTGTTCTTCAGATTCAGGGTACCATCCTCCAGGCAGGGTCCTTCTCCGGATTTTCATGGAAACCTCCCAAAAAACCTGCACTTTTTTCGTTTTTGCATATACTATATAAGTATGGGTAAGAAATTAACCGCTGTCTATACAGGAATCAGCCTGGTAGTACTTGTAGGAATACTGATGTTTACCATGGGAAGAGTGCTCTCCCTCCGGAGAGAACGGCTGGAAACCTCCAAGACTATCCATAGTTCCCTGCGTAAAATGATCGAAGAGGGAATGGGGCAGGAAAAATCCTTTCAATCACCCCTTTTGAAATTTGGTATCCAGCAGGCTTTTCAACGCGCCCCTTCCCTGATGCTGGTAATTGTGTATTCCTTCGATGAAGGGATTCATTACCTTCGAGCTCGGAATTCTAACATTCTTACCACTCCCCTTGCCGAATTGGATGCCATCCGTGGCTTCCCTCAGTTTCAGTACAATAGTTTCACCCATGTAAAAATCACTTCATCTATTGCTATTCCCCCTGGCACAACCTTTCTCCTGGATGCTGTGTACCTCCTGATCGATCCATCCGAATTGATTCCTATCTTTCGGGACTCCCTCCTACTCCTCCTACTCTTTTCAGGGGTTACACTGGGAATATACTTCAATGAAAGGAGAAGCTCCGTGGGAAAGAGTAGCTCTGTAACACAAAAAGGGGCGGAAGGATCTGCAGAAACAGGTACATTCGTGCCCGCAGGCGCTCCTTCTTCAGAAAAGCCCCCTTCCCCCTCTCTTGAGACGAAAGAAGGCATACAGATAAAACCTGCCCTGGAAACTCCTTCCATCGAACAATGCCTCTTTTCGCCCCTAACGGGACTGGGGTGGCACCAGCATCTGGAAAAACGCCTAACCCTCGAATTGGAACGAGCAGCCTATAACGAACAGGATCTCAGCCTTGTCCTTATGCAGATAGCTGGAATGCATCGAACAGGGGAGGCTTACCGCAAATTGGCGAAATCCATTCAGACTTCCATAGCTTTCGAAGATCTGGTGTTCGAGTATGGAGAAGATGGGGTTGCAATTGTTCTGCCAAACTCTTCCCTGGAGCAGTCCATCACCACATTGAAGGGATTCCTGAAAAAATTGGATCCCTCCATTTCAAAAGAGTTCGCCCTTCCCCGATGCGGAGTATCCAGCCGCAATGGAAGGTTGATCGATGGAAAGCAACTGATCCGCGAAGCAGAGGGAGCCCTCAGAAAAGCGGGCGCTACCTGGAAAGACTGTATCGCAGGGTTTCGTTCGGACCCCGGTAAGTACAGGGAGTACATCGCCAAGAAAGAGGCTTCCAGATCTCTTGAAGAAGTGTCTCCTGTAAGTTAGGGCTATTCTTTTCCTAACCAGTATTCTAGTTTTTGAAGGGCATAGTAGGAGAGGGAATCGGAAAGCTTGTAGATGTGAGGCTTACCCTCTACCACACAGTACTCTTCACTTCCCAGAGGCCCTACCCCTCCCGCAAGGACGCGCAGTACTTTACCCTTGCTGGAGAAAATGATCCGCACAGAATCATCCTCTTTGAACCCATACCTCGCCAGACTAAGAGGAGTGGCTTCATCGCGAAAGGTAATCCGCAAATGCTGCAGAATAGTAAGGAATCTATTCACCCTGCCAGGATCGGGACGAAACTCCTTTCCCCCCACCTCCAAAATCCATTCTTTTCCTTTCCTGGCCAATGCAGCCCTGGCCGGGCCAAACTCGATCCTATCTACCGGG
>CALKLC010000127.1 GCA_937991975.1 uncultured Spirochaetales bacterium
GAATCTGTAATAGACGCATCCAGTTGTTAATACCAAGACCCCCTTTGCTTCATGATACCGTCATGATACCGCATTAGACAATCGATTGAAAGCTCATCTGTAAAAAGCATGTAAAACCGCCACAATTTTGGCACCACTTAAAATTTTTATAGCTGACCTCGAATCTTGCTCCAAACCAACAGTCGATATACACTACTCAAGGACAGCATGGAATCAAAGAGACAGAAATCGATCCCCTTCTCCCTCCTCATCAAACCCGCGGGAGCGGACTGTAACCTCCACTGCGCCTACTGCTTTTACCTGCAGAAAGGCAGGCTGTATCCAGATTCGAAGATCCACCGGATGAGCGAAGCCGTACTGGAACGTCTCATTGCATCGTATATGGCCACAGAACAGCCTGTGTATGCCTTCGGCTGGCAGGGGGGTGAGCCTACGCTGATGGGGCTTGATTTTTTCCGTAAGGCAGTGCAGTTCCAGCTGCAGTACGGGAAACCTGGTGCATCGGTAAGCAACGGCCTCCAGACGAACGGGACTCTATTGACGGATGCGATGGCCGCCTTCTTCACCGAGTACAGGTTTCTCCTTGGCGTAAGCCTCGACGGACCTCCTGAAATTCACGACCGGTTCCGATCCAAAATCGACGGGGCAGGCTCCCATCGGGAGGTGATGCGGGGTATACGAGCCTTACGCAGGCAAAAGACAGAGTTCAACGCCCTCACTCTCGTCACTCAGGCAAATATTCGCCAGGGAAAGGAAGTGTACAGGTACCTGAAAGAGGAAGGATTCTTTTTTCATCAATATATACCCTGTGTGGAGTATGATGCATCGGGGAAGCCCCTTCCCTGGACGATCAGCGGAGAGGAATGGGGCCGCTTCCTCCTTTCAATTTTCGAGGCATGGTATTCAGGAGATGCGCGAGCTATTTCGATCCGTCAGTTCGATTCGGTGCTAGAAGCCCTCCTCGCGGGGAAGGCATCCGTGTGCACGATGGCCGACTCCTGCCGGCAATACTTTGTAGTGGAGCACAATGGGGATGTGTACCCTTGCGACTTTTTCGTGGATCCGGGTTGGAAGCTGGGGAACCTGATGGAGAACGCAGACTGGCCCCTGTACACGGAGGCTCCCCTCTATAAACGGTTCGCAGGCCGAAAAGGCGCCCTTTCCCAACTTTGCGCCGAATGCCCGTACCTGTCCCTGTGCCAGGGGGATTGTCCCAAGCACCGCATACCATACTTGCAGCAGCCCCCCGAGACTCGCCATGTTCCACCACCTCGGCATGATACTTCTTCATTATCTGGTGCTGCCGAAGGCCACGGGATAGGTTTGTTCACCTCGGTTCTCTGTGAGGGATGGAAACTCTTCTACCGGGAAACCCTACCGGAGTTCCAGAAACTTGCCAGGAACCTGAAAGCCTGAAAGGACATGCCTATTAAGACTTGTCCCCTTCAGGGAGATAAACAATCTACAACACTATTATTTTACCGTCTCTACCCCCACCACAATTTTGGCACCACTTTGATTGCTGGAAAGTAACGCCTCGCCTTGACTGGATATTTCCGATTCGGTAGCATGATTACTATTATACCTAATCCAGGAGTATGTTTATGGAACTAAAGAAAGGATGCAAATACAACCTCGTAGTACCCACCAGTATGGGGATCAGGCTTACCCCCACCGAGGGGCAGCCGATGCACTGTGCCCGGCTTCTCCATATGCAAGCCACCAGCGCGGAATCGAACGTAGCCAGCATCTCCAGTTACCTGGGGATGAAGGTAAAAGTCCTCACCGCTTTCGTGAAAGGAAGTCCCATTGCCCGGTTTATCAAGGACGACCTGGCAAGCCGCCATATGGAGTACGAAGGGAAGGAAGTGGACCAGGGTGGCCCCTGGGGGTATCGGCACCAGATCAACATGGCCGATACAGGAGCAGGGAACCGAGGCCCAAAGGTGCATAACGACCGTGCGGGCGAAGTGGGCCGCACGATCAGCGCAAAGGACTTCGACCTTGAAAAACTCTTTGGTCAGGATGGGGTACAGATCGTGCACACGTCAGGTCTCTTTGCCGCCCTTTCCCCCGAAACAGGGAAATGTTGTTTGGAGATCGCACGGGCAGCCAAGAAGTATGGGACTCGTATCTCTTTCGATCTGAACTACCGGGCCTCTTTCTGGAAGGGTAGAGAGAAGGAATTACGGGACATCTTCACCGAGATAGCCAGCGTAGCGGATGTTCTGGTGGGAAACGAGGAAGATTTCCAGCTTTGTCTGGGTGTGGAAGGACCTGAACCCGGTGGTAAGGATATAGCCGCTAAAATCGAAAGTTTCAAAGGGATGATCGGGGAAGTGAAGAAACGGTTCCCCCACGCTTCCGTGTATGCCACTACGTTACGCCAGGTCGTGAACGTGCACACCCACCTCTGGGGTGCAATCCTCTCTGTGGGAACGGACTGGTTCGTAGTAGAACCTCGAGAAATTGCCGTGGTAGACCGGATCGGTGGAGGAGACGGTTTCGTGGGCGGACTGCTCTACGCCATCCTGAAAGGCTGGGAACCGGAGAAATGGATCCAGTTTGGCTGGGCTACCGGGGCTCTGGCGGTCACGATGCTCACCGATTACGCCCAGCCTGCGGATGAGGAAGAAGTGTGGGCCATCTGGCAGGGGAATGCACGGGTGAAACGATAAAGAAGTATTTTTAAGTGGTGCCAAAATTGTGGCGTTCCCACAGGCTCTTTCAAGATGCGCATTCTCTGTACGCCCATGCTAAGGAGCACACCCTTGTTCTGGCAGGCCCTGTCCGCGGGTGCAACCCGCTGATTGGATCCCTTTTTATACCCGCCACAATTTTGGCACCACTTTCGAAGTATTTTGTCTTCGCTTTTGGAGAAGGAAGATACAATAGACAAAATTCATTTTCTCTAATACAGTATTTATTGTGGATCACGAAAACACCATATCTTTAAAAGTACGGATTCAAGAAACATTACGGAAAAAGCTCTCTGCAGCGGAACTGCGAAAAAAGACAACTGAAGAGCTTTTAGAGGAACTATTCGTATACTACCAGGAACTGGAACTCCAAAACGAGGAGCTCCAGCGTGTCCAACAGGAATTGGAAGAACGCACCCTCCAGTACGAGGACCTCTATGAAAATGCTCCCACCGGATACGCGGTATACACACAGGAGGGGATGCTGGTAAATTGTAATAAACAGTTTCGAAGATGGGTAGGAGTTGAAAAAACATGTGCTCCTCACACCAGTATTCAAAGGTTCTTCACACCAGAATGCCAGGATGCATTTTACCTCCACGTGAATCAACTCCTAAAAACGGGAACCTCTGATCCCTGTACCCTTAAACTGAAAACTCCCAATACCCCCCTTATGTCTGTCCGATTGGAGAGCAACCTCTTCAGGGATAAAAAAAACAACACGTTGATTCGAAGCGCTTTCATTGATATCACCAAAGAAATCGAAACGGAAAAAAGGGTCCATGAGCTGCTGGAACAGCTGAAAGAAAAGAATCTCCAGCTTCAGGATTTTCAGATTCGTCTGGATACGGCTCTCAGCGTGGGAAAGATCTTCTGGTGGTCCATGGAAGTCCCATCCGGAATTGTACAGTTCCATCCTAAGAAGGCTATAAACCTCGGATTCTCTCCCACGCATTTCTCCCATTACTCACATTTTACCAACCTCGTGCATCCAGAGGATGTAACTGCAGCGATGCAGGCCATGCAAAATCTCTTGCAGGGTACAATGCCTCACTATTCGATAGAGTACAGGATTCAGGATGCCAGCGGGAACTACCGGTGGTATTATGACTTTGGCACGATTACCCAACGGAGGCCGGATCAAACACCTTTTCTTGTGCAAGGGATCACGATGGACATCACCGATCGGAAAAGGATCGAACAGGAACTCCAGCAACAGCTCTCAAACTCAAAGAGCATTATTGCCCTGTTGAACGGTGAGTACAGTTCTGAAGAGGAGTTATTGACCTTTTCATTCAACGAAATCATGAAGCTGAGCGGGTGTGATCGGGGATGTCTCTATAATTATTCCCCCGATCATGATACCCTGTCGATCCAAACGATCGTTTGTCGTATGGAGGAATCCATTCCCTGCCCTTCCCCCAGCCGTGAAATCCTGCGGGAACTTCAGTCCGGGGAACATTTTTATTTAATCAGGGATGATTTACTCTACATTCCTATTTTCTATGAGTCACACTTTAGAGGATTATGTGTCCTTAAAAACCCCGCCATTCCCATGAAGGAAAACTTGTTCCTTCAACTAAATCTTTTCCTGCATATTACCTGGGAACGTTTAGACAAACTCAAGTCTGACATATTGAAAGAGACCTACTACCAGGCTATCAAAGACAGCCCTCAACCTGTGGTGATTACTGATAGGGAGGGAACCATTACAGACGTTAATGAAGCTTTTTTACGAATATACGAATATGAAGCCAGGGATGTCGTGGGGCAAAACCCGCGCATATTGAACCCTGGAATCGATGTGTACAAGAACCTGGGGTACAGTGAGGAATACTATAAAACTCTCTTCCAGGAAATGTGGCAGAGTATTCTGGATCCAACCATCGGCCACTGGCAAGGGATTCTCATAAACAAAAAGAAATCCGGCACCCTTGTGTGGGTTCAGATCTACATCTCTGCGATCCGGGATACCTCGGGAAATATTCAACACTTTATCGGCCTCCCCGTAGACATATCGACCCTGAAGGAAAGTGAGTATCGATCAAAGATAGAGCTGTATCGTACCATTGCCCGGCTTTCAGAGCTGCGGGACAACGAGACAGGAAACCATATGCGCCGCGTGGGTATCTATGCCCGCCTCCTTTCCAAGGCGCTGGGAATGCCGGAGAAATTCTGCGAGGAGATGGAACTTTTCGCCCCCATGCACGATATAGGGAAAGTGGGAATCAGTGACACCATCCTTTTGGTAAATCGTCCCTTGACCCAACAAGAGTATGAGGAAATCAAAAAGCATACTCTTCTGGGGTATACGATTGTTCGGGACAAAGAAGAGCTGAAAACAGCGGCCGATATCATTTTGTACCACCATGAACGGTGGGACGGAAAAGGGTATCCCTATGGATTAGAAGGAGAAGCAATTCCCCTATCAGCCAGGATCACTTCTGTAGCGGATGTGTACGACGCCTTGCGGAGTAAGCGCCCATACAAAGAGGAATGGCCCCATGAAAAAGCTGTACAAGAAATCGTAAAAAGCAGCGGCCATGCTTTCGATCCGAAGATTATCCAGGTATTCCTCCAGCTTGCTGCCCAGTTCGATGAAGTATATAAGAAACTAAAGGATTGAACACCATGCCAGGATCCTCGGGAATCCTTACCCTCGGCATAGATACAGGGGGAACCTTCACGGATGCGGTTCTATACGAACCGAGCACAGGACGCGTGTTAGCTTCTGCCAAAGCCCTTACAACATACCACGATCTATCCCTGGGAATTCTTGAAGCCATTCGAAAAGTCATATCCACAGCTTTAGAGCATCGGGGGACAGGGGATAAAAAGAATGGAGAATGGGTGGGGGGAGAAA
>CALKLC010000128.1 GCA_937991975.1 uncultured Spirochaetales bacterium
CTGCCATGTGCTTTCAATCCTACGCCCTGTTTCCCCACATGAACGTGTGGGAAAACATTGCCTTTGGGCTGAAGATGCGGAAGCTCCCCGAGTCAGAGCAGAAAAAACGGGTGCAGAGAGCCCTCGAGATGCTCAGTCTCCAGGGGTTCGAGAATCGCAAACCAGCCCAGCTCTCCGGCGGCCAGCAGCAACGGGTAGCCCTCGCACGGGCCATTGTGACAGAGCCAGACATCCTCCTTTTCGATGAGCCCCTATCTAACCTGGATGCGAAGCTTCGGGTTCAGGTGAGGGTAGAGATCCGGGAGATGCAAAAGCGCCTCGGAATCACCTCGATCTATGTAACCCACGATCAGGATGAAGCACTGGCTATCTCGGATCGAATCGTGGTGATGAACCAGGGCCGGATCGAGCAGGTGGGGGATCCCCATACGATCTACCTCTACCCGAAAACCGCGTTTGTGGCTGGATTCATCGGAATTGCCAACATCTTTACGGGGCGTGTGCTGGAGAGGGAGGGGAATCGGCTCCTCCTTGACGCACCTTTCGGGCAGGTGCGGCTGAGAGCAGAAGGAGTGGAGGCAAGGGTAGGCGAGGAAGTTCGGTTCAGTTTCAGACCCGAAGACATGATTCTGTACCGGGAAGGGATGGCGAATCGAATTCGAGGCACCATTGTCCACGCCATCTTCATGGGGGACAGTACCGACCTGTTTGTGGAAGTGAACGGGCAACGCCTCCGAGCGCGGGGGGGCAACGTGGCTCACAGCGGAGATGTTCTGAAGTTGAAACCAGGAGATATGGTAGATTTCGGGGTGGAAGAAACAGCTTTTCGGATTCTGAGCTAGGAGGGTACGATGGATCAGAAAAAAGATGTATCCTTACTCCACTACCTCATGATTCTGCCGGGGGTCGGATTCATCGTGCTGTTCCTCGGCTCCTCGATCTTCATCACAGTGGCGCAGAGTTTCGGCCTCTTCAGTGTTACCGGTACTTCCCGGTTCACCCTGGCCAACTGGAAGACCCTCTGGGAACGGGAAACGATCGACTCCGTGGTGTTTTCCCTTAAGATGGGAGTGCTGAGCTCTATAGGAACCCTTCTCTTTGCCTTTCCTGTAGGATTATTCCTCCGTAAAGGAGGGGCGGGGAAACGATTTCTCGCTTCTCTTATCAAGATCCCCCTCTTTATCCCGGCCCTGGTAGCTGCGTTCCTCATTCTGAACATCATTTCCTACCACGGGGTCGTGAATGAGGTTCTTGTAGCCTTGAGGCTTATCAAGGAACCATTACGGATGCTGAACGATAAGTTTGGCTGGGGAGTGGTGGCCATACAGATCTGGAAGAACCTTCCCTTCGTTCTCCTCATTGTATCTGCGTCCCTCGCTTCCATCCGGGACGATATCATCGATGCAGCCCGAAACCTCGGGGCCAATACCTGGGCGATCCTGTTCCGAATCTATATCCCCCTTGCCATGCCGGGGATACTCGTTTCCATGATCCTCATGTTCATCAAGGCTTTCGGGGATTTTCCCATTACCAGTGTGGCGGGGCCGACCTATCCACCTTCCATCGCGTTGCGGATGCGGAATACCGCGACCCTGTTCCAGGAATGGGATAAGGCGGCGGTAATGGGAGTGATCATCATCGTGACCACCCTGCTCATGACCTGGCTGTACAGTCGACTGGCCCAGGTAGTGGAGGGAGGAAACCCATGAGTGCCTCCACCCTTGCAAAATTCTCTACCCCTCTCCACGTGCAGGAAGCCCGTCGAAAACGGATGATCTATCGTCTGTTAACCGCTTTCTTTGCCATCACCCAGATCATCTGGGTGGGGGTACCGGTATTGATGGCAGTCCTATGGAGTCTGGTGGACCCTGAACACCCCTGGTCCTTCCCCCAACTGTTCCCCGAAAAACTTTCCTGGGCTCAATGGGCGTACGTGTTCAAGTATACGAATATCGTGAGGGCGTTAAAAGCGAGCTACTCGATTGCACCCCTCGCCGTTCTCCTCTCCTTTGTCCTTTCCCTCCCCACAGCGTACGTACTGGGACGGAAGAACATTCCGGGTAAAAAGGTTTTCATGCTGGTGGTTTTGTTGCCCATCATCATGCCGGGGATGGTGGTGGCCCTATTCCTCAGCCGGGTGTTTGCTGCCTTCCACCTGACTCAGTCGTTCTTCGGTCTTGTGCTGGCTCATACCCTGATGGGGATCCCCTACATGATCCGGGTACTTACCACCAGTTTCGAGGCTATCCCTCAGGACATCATCGATGCGGCCGAAAACCTGGGGGCAAACACTTTTGTGAAAATTAAGGACATCTTCCTTCCGATGGTTCGCCCTGGTTTATTGGCCGGGATGGTATTCGCATTCACTACCAGCATCGAAGAGTTCAACCTTACTTTCGTGATCGGCACCCCCACGTTCGAGACCATCCCCACGATTCTCTACTCTTTCCTGGGGTACAACTTCATCCGAACCAACGCTTCGGTTGTGGCTCTCATCATGATGACGCCCAACATCATCCTGCTTTTCATTGTGGAGCGTATTCTTAAAGCGGATTATCTATCGGCTTCTCTAGGGAAAGTCTAGAGAACCGATGATATAAAATCTATCAATGGAGGTGTTGTATGAAACGACTGATCGTAACGATCCTGGTGCTCGTCTTGGCGGCAGGAATCGGCTTTGCCGGCGGCGCCAGGGAAGCACCGAAGGCAGCGCCCAAGATCGATCTCCAGACAGCCACCTGGGACCAGATCGTGGCAGCGGCAAAGGCGGAAGGGGAAGTTACCTTCTACGCCTGGTATTTCGCCGATTATTTTAAAGAGGCAGGCATTGATTTTGAAAAACAGTACGGCATCAAAGCGAACGTAATCGTGGGGGACCAAACAGCCAACTTCAACAAGGCCATAGCGGAAAAGGATCAACCGGTGGGTACGATCGATGTGATGATCGTAGGCGGGCAGTGGGTGAAGACCACGATGGATCTGAACCTGTTCTATGGCCCGATCAAGAACATCATTCCGGAAGCGGATAAACTGGCTCCTTCCCTCTGGGAAGTGCAGGAAGGGTTCCTCACCCGGGGGTTCCTGGCACCCTTCCATCGAAACCAGACGGGGATCCTCTATGATCCGGAAAAGGTAACGAACCCACCGCAGACCTGGCAGGAACTGGAAGCATGGATCGACGCGAATCCCAAGAAGTTTGGCTTCTGCGATCCTTCCAAAGGAGGCTCAGGCCAATCCTTCGTGCATAGCGTGATTGCCCACACCACGGGCGGGTTAGAGAAGTACAAGGGTGATAAGGATGTAGTGCAGGAGAAAGTGGCGAACTGGAACGTTGCCTGGAAGTGGTTCCAGGATCGGAAGGACAAACTTACTATCACCATGTCCAATAACGATTCCATCATCCGATTGAACGGCGGAGAGATCACGATGACGGTCGCCTGGGACGACAACGTGAGCGACCAGATGGCCAAAGGGAACCTGTTCAAACGGGCCAGGATGTACATTCCCAAGTTCGGTCTGGCTGGAGGAGGGGACACGATGGGAGTCCTGAAGAACGCTCCTCACAAGGCAGCAGCCCTCCTCTGGATACGGCACATCACCACCAAAGAACAGCAGTTGAAGAAGTTCCAGATGGTGAAGGCTTACCCCGCTAGAACGGATATTCCCATTGAGGGGACCTTGCTAACCGAAGAGGACCGGAAGAATAACGCGATTCCCTGGTTCCCCGCCCCCTACAAATCTTTCATGATCAGCGAGTTTGTAAAGAACGTGCTGATGAAGTAGGGGATCAGGGATAGGTGCTGTTGATAAGCGGGCGGCCTGTATCTAGCTGCCCGCTTTTTGTATCAGATTCCAGGCGCTTCAATTGTTGCGGGTGGTAAAAAGCTACCAGCTTTTTTATGGGTACCTCTAAAAACTCTCCTTAAAATAGCCAGTTCCTCACATCGAATTCTTGCCCTTGGCTTGCACATCGCTATTGTTCGAATGCGGGCCCCCTACACGACAGTTAAGAATCCGCTCCCGCACCCTTTTCTGTATTTCCCCGT
>CALKLC010000129.1 GCA_937991975.1 uncultured Spirochaetales bacterium
AGCATCGAAAAACGGTTGGAGTACGATCTGTACTACATTCGGAACTGGAGCCTCTGGTTCGATGTAAAGATCCTGTTCCTTACCTTCATCAAAGGGTTCGTAAACAAAAATGCCTACTGTGGCCGCAGGAATCCATAGAAAACTGGATATAGTATGCTCGGGGGCGATTAAAATAGGGGGCGCTGGATACACCTTCTAAGGCGCAAAGGTGTAGCAGCGCCCGAATTACCACCGGTCGATTCGGGCGTGCAAAACAGGTAGCTGTAGCCTACGGTGTATTCATAATCCTGCTGCAAACCAGTTTTTCAGGGCTTCGATCCGTTTGTAGAAGGCACTGGGAAGATGGATGAGGGAACGGACTATATCGCTTGCCTCTACCGCAGCTACACCGTACACGAGAAGTTCGGATTCAAGGGGAATGATCACAAGTTGGAGCCGGAATCGTTCGGCTCCAATAACGGGGAAAATATATTTTAGACTGGTAAGGTTCTTCAGCCCAAACACGATGGTATTGTCGCGGGCCAGGTAGGAAGCTTCATAGAACTCACTACCGAAGTTAGCATCTACCAGATGAATGGGGAAGGAATCTTCCGGAGGGATGATCTGTACGAGGGGATCGGGAAGTCTGGTTTTCGATTTCAGGTCCCTCACGGCGTACACATCGGAGAACAGCACCCGCATCCCTTTGGCTTTGCTGGAGCGGTACTGGATCCCGCTCAGGGTACTGACCGCTCGGAGTCGGTTGTACAGAGCCAGGAGTGATGGAGTATTTCCCTGTAGCAGGAACAACGCCTCGTCCCCCACATTCGGAGAGAACCCTTGAAAGTACGCTTTAACCCGCACACTGAGGGGGATGGAAGGCAGGAACCGGAAATCCGGTGCTCCATCCGTATAGTACACGAGTTCTTTCTTTTCCTGGAGTGTGGCTCGTTCCTCCGGCGTTAATTGGGGAAGGGCGGCTTCCAATGTAAGAGCGGAAAGGGTGGGGGTAGGCATAATCCAGAACGTGCAGGCCCATAAGAGGATAGCCCCAAAAAAGGTACAAGCCTTCGGCCGAGAAGAATTTTCGTGAAATCTTCTAAAAACAGAGGACCTGGCATACCGCAGTGAGTTGACTGCTATGGAAGGTATTCCTGGGTGTGCCGAACTGAATTTTTCCGCCCCAATTCCTTTCATTTAGGTCCTTTGAATAGAGGGCCATGTCTTCAACCCTGTAAAATCCAGGGTAGCAAAGTAATCTTCTACTGTTTCAGCCCGCCGAATCTGAATTACCGACCCATCTTCCCGTAAAAGCAGTTCCGCGCACCGGAGTTTTCCGTTGTAGTTGAACCCCATTGCATGGCCATGGGCTCCCCCATCGTGGATACAGATCAGGTCTCCGGGGGAAGCGGAAGGGAGCTTCCGATCGATGGCGAACTTGTCGTTGTTCTCACAGAGGCTCCCGGTAACGTCATAGGTAGCGGTTTCGGGCCAATCTTCCTTTCCCAAGACGGTGATGTGATGGTAGGCGCCGTACATACCGGGACGCATGAGGTTCGCCATACAGGCATCCAGCCCCAGGTACCGTTTGTAGGTGTTCTTTTCATGGATGATACGGCTAACGAGGTATCCGTAGGGACCCGTTACACAACGGCCGTTTTCCATCACGATCCGCAGGGGATGCAGGCCGTTGGGTTTTATGATCCGCTCGTACGCGGAACGGATCCCTTCGGAGACGTAGAAAAGATCCACTGGTTTCTGGTCCGGGCGATAGGGGATACCGATTCCTCCCCCCAGGTTCACGAACTCGATTCGCACCCCTGTTTTCTGGAGGATTTCCACCGCCAATTCGAAGAGGATGATAGCCGTGTCCACGAAATAGTCAGGATTCAACTCGTTGGAAGCCACCATCGTATGGAGGCCGAACCGTTTGGCCCCCCGTTTACGGGCAATCCCATACCCTTCGATGATCTGAGGCCGGGTAAAACCGTACTTTGCTTCTTCCGGCTTTCCGATGATGGCGTTTCCCCCTTTCAGAGGGCCTGGATTGTACCGCATGCAGATAAGTTCAGGAAATCCTGCGCATCGTTCCAAAAAGTCGATGTGGGTGATATCATCCAGGTTGATGATCCCTCCCAGTTCTTTAGCTTTTACATACTCGTGGGCTGGGGTATCGTTGGAAGTGAACATGATCTCTTCCCCTTTAAGCCCGACCCGTTCTGCCAGAATCAGTTCCGGTAAAGAGCTGCAATCCGCGCCCATCCCTTCTTCTTTCAGGATACTCAGGATATAAGGATTGGGCAGGGCTTTGACAGCAAAGAAATTCTTGAATCCGCCAGGGACCCAGGAAAATGCCCGCTTGAACTCTCTCGCTTTCTCTCTAATTCCTTTTTCGATATAAAGATAGAAAGGTGTAGGATACTTTTTTATGAGTTCTTCGATGAACTCTTTCGAGAATGGGGGTAGTTTCTTGTTCATGGCACTTCGGGTGGTATAGTACCGGATGGTATAGAAAAGATCAACACGCTTTGCCCAGACAGGCAACTTCCATGTAGGTATCGCAGAGCTTGTTGGTAACCTCGGTTTCTTCGTAACAGGCCAGAATTTCTTCCCGGAACCCTTCCCTTTTTACCATTTTTGCAAGGGATGCCAGGCAGGATAGATAATCGATATGCATCGTAGGATTGGTGGCAAACAGGAATAGAAGGTGGACAGGTTTACCGTCTATGGAATCGAAATCGATTCCTTTGCGGGATATTCCTAATGCAACTTTCAAAGTTCTAATTTCGGGAAGCCGTCCATGAGCGAAGGCTACGCCGTGGCCTAAACCCGTACTCTGAAGTTTTTCCCGCTCTATCACTGCCTGTTCGAAAGCGTCTCTATCGCTCAGATCCTGGAATACTTTAGCTTCCCGAATCAGTTCCCGAATGGCCTCGTACTTTTCCGTACTTTTTAGCTCGATTACCACAGTTCCGGGAGTAAATAATTTATAATGCATAGACTCCATACAATCTTTAGTAGAAATCTAGTACTCTTTGGGGTAATAGTCAAGTAGATTGTCAAATAAAGCCATTCCGTGTAGTCTTCCCCTATCCATGCGAATCGAACGTTCTTCTATATCCCTCGAGCTGGATAGCCGAGGAAAGAGAGTCTTGAAGACGGTAAACCACGCCCTGGGAACTGTTCTCGAGGCATGTACAGTGATCGATGTATACCTGATAGAGGGGATCCCTTCGCTTACAAAAGAACTGGTGGAGGATATCTTCCTCGATCCTGTGGCCCAACGAATCTGTATCGATCAGGAAGCTGCAGGGAAGATTCTTCCCCATTGGGGCCTGCGGGTGGAAGTGGCCTATAAACCAGGAGTAACGGATCCTGAGGCATTGACGGCAAGGGAAGCGATCGAATTGTCCCTCGGACAACTGGAAGAGGATGCGGTGGTGCAGACAGCCCGGCAGTATGCCTTTCGATTCTGCCCACAGGAAGCAGATCGAGTGGAACAGTGGGCTCCTCGCATTGCAGGGATTCTCCATAACTCGCTGGTAGAGGTGGCTACCTGGGTGTGCCCTAGTTCTTATCGCCGGGCTGATTCCCAGGGTTCCAGGGGCATGGTTCTCTACTCTGAAGTGGATTCTTCTGCCGGGTCGCCCTTTCCCTCCCTCTACCCCTCCAGAGTAGCCTCCAGCAGGGGTGAGGTGGAGCAGATCTCTCTGGACACCCTTTCAGGGGAAGAACTGGATGCCCTGTCCCGGAAGCGGCTTCTGTCCCTGTCCCGGGAAGAGATGGAAGCGATACAGGCTTACTACAGGGATCCGAAGGTGCGCTCGGAGCGGGATCGGCTAGGATTGGGAACTGCCGCGACAGACGTAGAACTGGAAATGATTGCCCAGACCTGGAGCGAACACTGTAAGCACAAGATCTTTGCGGCTCGGATCCTGTATCGGGAACGGAATGAGGATGGACTCCAGGTGAAGGAAGAGATGATCGACTCCCTATTCAAGACCTACATCAAGGCGACCACCGAACAGATCTCTTTACGCCGAAAGGACCTACGATCCGTATTCCACGATAACTCCGGAGTGGTGGATTTCGATGAGGAAACCCTGGTCTGTATGAAGGTTGAAACCCATAACTCCCCTTCGGCCCTGGATCCCTACGGAGGGGCTATCACGGGAATTGTAGGGGTGAATCGGGACATTCTGGGAACCGGCCTGGGAGCCCGGCCGATCTTCAACACCAACGTTTTATGCTTCGATTATCCGGACACCCCTATGGAAGAGATCCCTCCCCCATTGATCCATCCCCGGCGACTCCTCCTCGGGGTGCATCGAGGCATCCTGGACGGAGGAAACCAATCCGGTATTCCCACCGTAGCGGGGGCCTTTCTGTTCGATGAAAGCTACCGGGGAAAACCCCTCGTGTTCTGTGGAACCGGGGGGATCCTTCCCCGAAGGATACTGGGAAAACCCAGCTGGGAAAAACGGATCGATCCAGGGGATCTCGCTGTGATGGCTGGCGGCCGGGTAGGGAAGGATGGGATCCATGGGGCCACCTTTTCTTCCGCAGCCCTGGACGAGGCAAGTCCTTCCTCTGCGGTGCAGATCGGGGATCCCATCACGCAGAAGAAGCTCTCCGATTTACTTCTGGAAGCCCGGGATCGGGGGCTGTACAAAGCCCTCACGGACAATGGGGCAGGGGGACTTTCCTCCTCTCTAGGGGAAATGGCACAATTCTCAGGGGGGGTGCGGATCTTTCTGGACCGTTGCCCCTTGAAGTATCCCGGCCTTGCTCCCTGGGAGATCCTGGTGTCCGAATCCCAGGAACGGATGAGCTTTGCTGTTGGGAAGGATCGGATCGATGAGTTCCTTGCCCTGGCAAAGGAACGGGGGGTAGAAGCGGCTGTAGTGGGAGAGTTCACGGATACGGGGCTCGTGGAAGTATACGATGGGAAACAGTTGGTGGGGTGCCTCAGTCTGACCTTTCTCCATGAAGGAGTTCCCCGGATGCATCTGGTGGCGGAGTGGGATGCAGGCCAATCCTTCGAGAAGCATCCAGGCGGGTCTTTTGCCCGGCAAACCAAGCGTACCGGAGAACAACTCTCGATCGGCTTTGCATCCCGACTCTCGGCCACGAGGGCTCCACATGCAAGCTGCCCTACCGATCAACTCTTTACAGGTACCCCAGCGCAACTCTTTGACACTGCACCAACTCGAGCCACGGGCGCCCTGTTAAAAGGTCTCCTTCTGCATCTCCTGGAAGATCCCAACATAGCCTCCAAAGAGTCTCTGGTGCGGCAGTACGATCATGAAGTACAGGGAGGCTCCATCGTGAAGCCCTTCATGGGAGTAGCCTTCGATGCACCGATGGATGGTGCAGTCCTCCGTCCGCGGTACGATTCCTATCGGGGTCTTACTGTAACGCATGGGATCAAACCGAGGTACAGCGACCTCGACACCTATGCCATGGCAGTGGCCGCAGTGGACGAGGCCTACCGTTCCCACATCGCCATGGGGGGAAATCCGGCTTTGGCTTCTGCGCTGGACAATTTTTGCTGGCCCGATCCCATTCCATCTCCGCAGAATCCTGATGGATCCTACAAACTCGCCCAGCTCGTACGGGCCTGTAAAGGCCTGAAGGATGCCTGTCTGGCGTACGAGTTACCTCTGATTTCGGGGAAAGATTCGATGAAAAACGACGCCCTCATCGGAGATCGGAAGCTCTCAGTTCGTCCCACCTTGCTGGTTACTCTCATGGGAATCATCGAGGATGTGCGGAAAGCGATCACCACCGATTTCAAGAGGGAGGGAGACCTGATCTATCTTTTAGGGGATACCTCAGAAGGGTTGGGAGGAACCTACCTGGAGCAGGTAGTAGGAAAGAGGCTGGGAGGACTCCCTTCTTTTGACCCGAAAGAAGCGCGGAAATTGTACCTGCGACTCCATGAGGTCATGGAACAGGGTGTGGTTGCATCCTGTCATGATATCTCTGACGGGGGGATGGCTGTTGCCGTGTGTGAAAGTGCGCTAGGGGGAAGACTGGGAGCCACGATCACGCTCAATGCAGGAATGGTGCCTTCCCTGCGTTCAAAGGTGCCCCTAACACAGGATACCCGAGCTTTGGGCGCGAAAGGTCAAGGGGCACATAGGGGTATAGAAAAAGCAGAGGGAAGCATTGCTGGCGGTGCGGACTCTGAGCCTGATCTGGAAACTGTACCCTATAAGGATCTTTTGCCTGACGCAACACTAGATTCTGACGCAAACGCGGGAGCTCTCTTTCTAACCCTCCTCTTTGGGGAAGGGGCGGGAAGATTTATAGTAAGTGTCAAGGAAATAGATAGGGAGACGTTCGAGAAAGCCTTCGAAGGGTATCCCTGTTACAGGATAGGAGTAGTAACAGGGAGGCAGGTAGTGCAATTCCTTTGGGAAGCCGAAAAGTCTGTGAAGGACCTGTTTGAGGTTTCGCTGGATGAAGTGGAAGGGTCATGGAAAAAGTTTTCCAAAGAAATTGTAACCTAGCCCCCCATGAAGGACCCCACTACAAACGGTCGACGGTGTCAATTACCATTGATGGGAATACAAGTGGGTTGGAACAAGGTAGGGAAACATGCGGAAAGAAGTAAGAGCCATACTGGTAACCGGGTATGGGATCAATGCCGAGCGAGAGCTGGCAGAAGCCTTTCGTCAGGTAGGATGTTGGGTGGAGACATCCCATCTGGGAGATCTCATTCAAGTGCCGGATCAGATATTAGGGGCGCAGATCCTTGCCTTGCCTGGAGGATTTTCATTTGGAGATCATCTGGGTTCTGGAAAGGTCATGGCTCATATCCTGAAACAGAAACTGAAAAACAGGATCGAGAAATTCATTCGGCAAGGTGGTTTGGTGCTGGGGATCTGCAACGGGTTTCAGATTCTGGTGAAGATGGGGATTCTGCCCAATGTAGACGGAGCGTGCCGGCAGGAGGTTTCTCTGATCCACAACGAAAGTGGGATGTTCGTGGATCGATGGGTAAAGGTTTCCTTCAATTCTACCAATCCTTCACCGTGGATCAAGGGGCTTTCCGAAGAGTGGTATCCCATTCGCCACGGGGAAGGAAGGTTCATTACAGGAACCAGGGTAACAGGGGATACGTTACAAGAGTTGAACCTGATAGCCCTTACCTATGCGGAAGAGAACCCTAACGGGTCGGAGCTTGGGGTTGCGGGAATAACCGATCGAACGGGGAGGGTGCTGGGGATGATGCCTCATCCAGAGGCGTTCCTCATCCCGGAGAATCACCCCTGGTGGCCGAGAAAAAAGATACCGAAAGAAGCCGGGCTACAGATATTCCGAAATGGGTACGAGTACGCCCGGGGAATTGTATAGGTGAGATCATTAGTAGTGGTGCCAAAATTGTGGCGGGTGTAAATAGGTACATAATATCCCACGTTTCTACACCCAGGGGATGCCTCAAGTACGACCCGACTATGCAAGGGCCGATAATGATAAAAAGCCCCTATTGAAACAGGGTGTGATACCGCAACAATTTTGGCACCACTTAAGGCGCAGGGCACTTACACTTTTCCGAAATCCCTCCTTCACGCGGGCCAGGTTTGTTTTCCCCCATCCACCCGGATCACCTGACCGGTAATATAGGAGGAAGCCTCCGACACGAGGAACTCTACCGTTGCTGCAATCTCCTGGGGCCATCCGTACCTCTCAAGAGAGCCGGAAGTCTGCATCCGCTTCTCTTCCAGCGGACGGCTCGCTTTGAAACGTTCGGTGACCGTGTCTCCTGGGGCAACAACGTTGGCCCGGATCCCGTAGGGTCTGAGCATGGTAGCGAGGCACCGGGTATATTCATGCACAGCTGCTTTTGCGGTGGCATAGATGGCTGATTCCGGCAGCCCTACCAGTCCTGCAATGCTTCCAATGTTTACGATGACACCGCTTTTCCTCTGGATCATGGAAGGAACCACTTCGCGACAGACATAGATACAGGAGAGGAGATTCCGATCCAGAATCTTCCGCAAGTCTTCGATGGAGATGAAAACGGCATCGTTCCGTTCGGGCTTCCCGGCCTGAGGAGCCTGCACGCCTTTCACACCGATATCCCCCCCTGCGTTGTTCACCAGAATATCAACGGTTCCCAGGGATCCTTCAATCTCCTCTTTCAATTTCTTCACTATGGAGGGATCGGTTAGATCCCCGGCGACGTAGGTAGTGATGGAGCCCGTTTCTTTTTCTATCATGCGGGCCAGTGCTTCGAGGGATTCTGCCTCTCCAAACGCATTGGACGAATAAAGGGTGGAACCATGGACACAGACTTTGGCTCCCTTACGGGCCAGCTGAAAGGCGATCTCTTTTCCTATCCCCCGACTGGATCCTGTAACCCATGCCACTTTCCCTTCAAGATGACGTTCTGACATTCGAGTGCCTCCTCTAAGGTGCGATTTTCTGGAAATTCTAATATATCAGATACTTTCTGACTTTTGAAGGGGCCAGTTGATTAAGGTTTATTACAAACACTGGCACAATGCGGGCGTTTTGTAGCAGAGGAAATGGATCCCTTTTTCATTGAAATAACTAAGTGGTGCCAAAATTGTTGCGGGGGTAAAAATTTTACCAGTACACCTCGTTGCGCTTCCTGGCAAGACCCGCCTGAACAAGGACCTCAAGGATCAAAAGCTCATTTTACATCT
>CALKLC010000130.1 GCA_937991975.1 uncultured Spirochaetales bacterium
AGCACAAAATGGATCCCTTTACTCTCGATAAGATGATGAATCTCATCGAGTAATGAAGGAAGCTTCTGGATTTCGTCGATAATTACCGGAAGTTCAGGGTAGGGCATGGCAGTGATCATCTCTTCCAGCCGCTCGGGGTTCCTGGCCAGAGACAGAAACAGGGAACTCTTTAGCAGATTGATCACCCTTTCTGCAGGAAACAGCTGATAGATGAGTGTAGTTTTGCCTGTGCTTCTAGGTCCAAACAGAAAAAAAGACTTTTTTCGAGCCAAATCCGCAACATCAAGTATTCTTTTATACATACCTGAAATAAAATATACTTCAAAAACTGTAAAATCAGCAATGATTCTGTTAAATTTACGGCAAATTTGACGAAATGGCTGCAAAATTGATGAACTAAAAATCTTTTCAGGAGAAGAACGAATGAAAGGAATTATTCTTGCGGGGGGGTCAGGAACCCGCCTGTATCCCCTTACCTATGCGATTTCCAAGCAGATCCTGCCCGTGTATGACAAGCCTATGATCTACTATCCCCTGTCTGTGCTGATGCTGGCAGGGATCCGGGAGGTGCTGGTCATTTCCACCCCGCGGGATCTTCCTGTATTCCGGGACCTATTGGGGGACGGGAGCCGGATCGGGATGCGGTTCCAGTACGCGGTGCAGGATAAACCCCGCGGTCTGGCAGACGCGTTTCTTGTGGGGGAATCCTTCATTGAGGGATCCCCGGTATGTCTGATTCTGGGGGATAACCTGTTCTTTGGGAACAATCTGACAGGGATCGTGCGGGAAGCGGCCCAACTTTCCGAAGGGGCGCTGATTTTCGGATACTATGTGAAGGATCCCACCCAGTATGGGGTAGTGGAGTTCGATTCCTCCGGCAAAGTATTGTCCATCGAGGAAAAGCCTGCAAAGCCCAAATCCCACTATGCGGTGCCAGGCCTGTACTTCTACGATGCGGATGTAGTATCCATCGCAAAGGGTCTTAAACCTTCTGCGCGGGGAGAGCTGGAGATCACAGCTGTGAACAACGAATATCTGAGCCGGGGAACTCTTCGGGTGGAACTCTTTGGCCGGGGAATGGCCTGGCTGGACACCGGTACGTATGACGGGCTTCTGGAAGCTTCCAACTTTGTGGAAGCGTTACAGAAACGGCAGGGACTGTATGTGGCCTGTATCGAAGAAATCGCGTATCGGAACGGCTGGATCAGCCGGGAAGACCTTTTGCGCCTTGCCGACGGCTTCAAGACAGACTATGGTGCCTACCTCCGCTACGTGGCAGAGGAAGGTAACGTATGAGGACATTCCACAACATTCTGGTCACGGGCGGGGCAGGGTTCATCGGTTCCAACTTTATTCGGTATCTGTTCTCACAGCCTGAGTTCCAGGGACGGGTTGTGAACCTGGACCTTCTGACGTACGCGGGGAATCTGGAAAATCTGGCGGATATAGAGGCCCGGTATGGGGAAAGGTGTGCCGGGGGATCATCAGACTCCCCAGATGGAGAGACTCCTAATTTCGGCCGTTCTGAGTTTCGCCCAAACACCGCGGACCTGACTGCACGGTATATCTTTGTCCAGGGGGATATCCGGGATCGATCCCTTGTACAGGAGGTGTTTCAGGAATACGAGATCGATTGCGTTGTCCATTTCGCAGCGGAAAGCCACGTGGACAGGTCGATCCTGGGGCCTGAAGCCTTCATCACAACCAACGTGCTGGGGACATATACCCTCCTCGACGTGGCACGTCACGCCTGGAAAGATAAAATCGGGCAATACTTCGCTGAAGCGGCTGTAAAGGGGCAGAATACGCAAGGATCGGCCGGTGTGGGGACATCATCGATAGCCACCGATCCAAAAAAGCCCTGTAACAAGGAAAAGTTCGCTCAAGGATCAGCGGCCCTGTCTACCGGTCATTCCCGCCCTTCTGATCCTTCCCTTTCATCCGATCTTTCCGATACTCCTGTCCTTTTCCACCATATCTCCACCGATGAGGTCTACGGAAGTTTGGGGGAGACAGGATATTTCACGGAATCGACCCCGTATGACCCCCGCTCGCCCTATTCAGCCAGCAAGGCAGGGAGCGATCATCTGGTGATGGCCTACTACCACACCTACGGGCTGCCTGTCACCCTTACCAACTGTTCCAACAACTATGGACCCTACCAGTTTCCCGAAAAACTCATCCCTCTGATGATCTTGAATGTGATAGAGGGGAAGCCCCTGCCTGTGTATGGGGATGGGAAGAACATTCGGGACTGGCTGTACGTGGAGGATCATGCGGCCGCGGTATGGCGGGTGATCCAGGAAGGCCGGGTGGGAGAAACCTACAACATCGGGGGTGAAAACGAGTGGGAGAATATCCGCCTTGTGCATCGGCTGATCGAGATCGTTGCAGTGGAAACAGGAAAAGACGCAGAGACTCTGCGGAGGCTGATTACTTTTGTAAAGGACCGTCCCGGCCACGACCGGCGATACGCCATCGACTGTTCAAAGATCAAGCAGGAACTGGGATGGAAGCAGTCGGTGAGTTTCGAGGAGGGTCTTCGGCGGACTGTACGCTGGTACCTGACGAACCAGGGCTGGGTAGATCGGGTGCGTTCTGGCGCATACCGGGATTGGATCCGGCAGAACTACGAAGAAAGAACACATTGACTTGAATCAAATCGCGCACTATGTTTGTCTAAGAATAGTAGTATGGCACATTCATTTTTAGAACAGGAAGTCAAAGAAAATTCTCGTCAGCTCAAAAGGCTGGAATCCCTGGTGGAGCAGTTCGTTGTCTTTACCCAGACAGCGATCCGTGAACTAAAGGACGAGATGCGGGCTTTCAAAGACGAAACCCAGAACGAGATGCGCGCCTTCAAAGATGAGATGCGGGCTTTCAGGGATGCTACAGCTAGGGAAATGAGCGCATTTCAGGACGAAATGAGGGCCTTCAAAGAGGAAATGCGTGCCTTCAAGGACGAAATGAAGGTCTTCAAGGATCAGGTTGAGGCTTTCATCATCGAAATGAAGGCATTTAAAGATGAAATGAAAGTCTTTAGGCGAGAATCGCAGAAACAGTGGGGCGAGCTTGCAAACAAGATGGGCACCTTCGCCGAAGATATTGCGGCTCCCAACATGCTTCGAGTGGCCCGGGAGCATGCGGGATCCGAAGAATTGATATTTTACGCAGTTCGGGTAAAGAAAAAGAAAGCAAAGGCAAAAGGGACTATTCGTGAGTTTGAC
Source organism: uncultured Spirochaetales bacterium (assembly GCA_937991975.1). Lineage (GTDB taxonomy): Bacteria > Spirochaetota > Spirochaetia > DTKZ01 > DTKZ01 > DTKZ01. The sequence goes on from CALKLC010000130.1 coordinate 3,228, forward strand.
GCAATCGTAGAATATGAGACCTTTGTATGTGTAAACGAAACCAAGACTTCACCTCGTACGCAGGACATCGACGCGTTCAGTGGTTTTGTAGAAAGCGGTGAACTGCAGGAGTACTTCCCTGCCTATAAGAACAAACGGATCGTCCCTGTGTTTGCCTCCCTTTATATGGATCCTTCTCTGGTCAAGTACGCGAGTGAAAAAAAAGTACTCGTGTTCACCATGGGAGAGGATACGATGGACATCCAGAATCCCGAGCTGTTTCCCGTGTACTTTATGAATTGAGCGTACCCATAGAAAGGGTTTCTGCATAAATCGAATGCATTAATCGAAACAAGGGATCCTATCATCCTTCATCAGGAGTAAAAGGAATGCCGTTTAATTTTCGCCATCTTTCATTGAAGGGATTAGTGCTGATTGAGCCGAAGGTTTTTTACGATGAGCGGGGATTTTTCATGGAAACCTTCAAACATCCTGAGTTCTTTCTTCAAGGGATTCGAGGCCCCTTTGTGCAGGATAACCATTCCCGTTCAAACCGGGGGGTGTTACGGGGATTGCACTTTCAACTCCCACCCCGTGCGCAGGGAAAGTTGGTGCGGGTTACCCGGGGTGTTGCCTGGGATGTGGCAGTGGATCTACGGAAGGATTCCCCTACCTTCGGGAAATGGTATGGGACGGAACTCTCGGAAGATAATCACTATATGCTCTGGATTCCGGAAGGGTTCGCCCATGGGTTTCTCGCTCTGGAAGAGGACACCGAAGTGCAGTACAAGTGCACGGCGGTGTACCATCCTCCATCGGATGGGGGGATCCGGTGGGACGACCCGGACATCCACATTGTATGGCCTAACCTGGGGTATGGTATAAAGCCTCAGGTATCTCCCAAGGATGCGGCATTGCCGTACCTGAAAGACGTTCAATTACCCTCCAGATGGGTGGTTTAAGCAGATGAAAAAAACGACTCGTTTCAAACGATTGTTGACCTCCCCCACCCTCGAGTTTATCTGCGAGGCTCACAACGGCCTATCTGCCAGGATTGTAGAGGAGGCTGGGTTCCCTGGGATCTGGGCAAGCGGTCTTTCCATCAGCGCTCAGCTAGGGGTGCGGGATTCCAATGAGGCAAGCTGGACTCAGGTGCTGGAAGTGCTCGAGTTCATGTCCGATGCTACTACGGTACCGATCCTCCTGGACGGTGATACAGGGTACGGGAACTTCAACAACATGCGTCGCCTTGTCCGAAAACTGGTACAGCGAGGAATCGCGGCAGTCTGCATCGAGGACAAACTATTCCCCAAGACGAACAGTTTCGTGCATGGAACCGCTCAGCCCTTGGCCGACATGGAAGAGTTCTGCGGAAAGATCAAGGCAGGGAAAGATGCGCAGACGGATCCGGATTTCTGCATCATTGCCCGGGTAGAAGCGTTTATTGCCGGCTGGGGCTTGAAGGAAGCTCTTCGGAGGGCGGAAGCGTATAGAAGAGCGGGTGCAGATGGAATCTTGATACACAGTGCCCTTTCGGTACCGGATGAAGTATTGGCCTTCAAGAAGGAGTGGGGAGATCGGCTTCCCGTGGTGATCGTGCCTACTAAGTATTATACCACTCCCACAGAGGTCTTCCGGGATGCAGGATTTTCCATCGTGATTTGGGCGAATCATCTTCTGCGTTCTGCCTTACTGGCCATGCAGAAAACGGCCGCTACCCTCTACCGGGATCAGAGCCTTCTATCCATCGAAGACAAGATCGCTCCCGTGTCGGAAGTGTTCCGGCTCCAGGGGCAGGAAGAACTGGATCGGGCGGAACGCCTGTACCTCCCTGCTTCGGGAAGGAAGGTGGGTGCAGTGGTGCTGGCCGCTGCCCGGGGAACAGAACTGGGAGATCTCACAGAGGACAAACCCAAGGCGATGGTAGAAGTAGGGGGGCAGCCGATCCTTTCCCATATCGTCGACGGGTAAATGGAGCAGGGGTCAAGGAGATCACTGTAGTACGGGGTTACCATAAGGAAACGGTGAATCTTCCGAACCTGCAGTTTGTGGACAATGATGCCTTCGGGGAAACAGGAGAACTCTGGTCCTTGAAACTCGCCCTGGATTCCCTCCGAACCCTCGATTCTGCACCCTTCATTGAAGCCGAAGGCGGTCCTTCGAACTTTCCGGGGGCTGGAGGGGCAAAAGGAGTTAAGAAGGCAAAAGGAGCTGAGAATGATCTGATCGTCTCTTATGGGGATGTGCTTTTCCGGAAGTACATTCTCCAGATTCTTCTTGATAGTGATGCGGAATATACGATTGTGGTGGATGTGAACTGGCAGGAATCCCGGAATCGCGGCCGGTTTGCCGACTATGTTCAATGCACCGAGCCCTTTTCCCGGCTGAGTTTTGGGAAACCGGTTTACCTCCTGCATATGTCCCCCCATCTTTCTCCTGAAGAAATTCATGGGGAGTGGATGGGATTCCTCCGGGTACGGGGTTCGAAAGTACAGGAGTTTCACACCCGCCTGGATCGCCTGGTTTGTGAAGAGGGGGGGCGGCAGTTACGGATGCATGATCTACTAAACCACCTTGCTTCCGAGGGTGAGGAGGTGCGGGTGCTCTACACCACGGGAAATTGGATGGATATAGATTCGATAGAGGATCTGGTACTGGCAGCCCGGTTTGTGTGAGGGAGTTATGTTACAGGCAGAAACATTCGTTCGAGCAGTGCAAAAAAGAGGATTTTCCTTGTGGACAGGGGTTCCCTGTTCCTACTTGAAACCCTTCATCAATTATGTGATCGACGCGGCCTCCCAGGAAGAGGCTGAAGATGAAAAAAACACCTCTAAGGAGGCTAAAGGGGTTCTTTCTAAAGCCCTTTGGGCCGACGGGACCCGGGAAAGCCGTTTGAGTCTCAGGCCCAGGGGGGGTGGGCAAGGGGTGTCTCTTCGGTACATTGCCGCGGTAAACGAGGGAGACGCAGTGGCTATCGCAGCCGGTTCAACCCTGGCAGGGTTCCCGGCCATCGCGATGTTTCAGAACTCGGGGTTGGGGAACGCGGTGAACCCCTTGAGTTCTCTCACCTATATTTTCAAAATACCCGTACTCCTTATCACCACCCTTCGGGGAGAGCCAGGTGGATCCCACGATGAGCCCCAGCATGAGCTGATGGGTTCCATCACCACCCAGATGCTGGAGCTCTTGAAGATCCGCTGGGAATACTTTCCCACGGAAGAGGGGGAAGTGGAAGGGGCCGTGGATCGAGCGGTACGACATATGCGTGAAACCAGCCTACCCTTCGCGTTCGTGATGCGGAAGGATTCGGTGGCACCCTATAAGTTAAAGACGAAGGTTGTGCCGGATGATCCCTCCCAGCGTGAGAAGCCCCTATCTTTCTCCAATTCCTCCACCCCCCCCGATTCTTTCAATCGCCAGGATACTTTATCTACCTCCAGTTCTTTTCCCTGGCCTGCGAACTCTCCCCGACTTTCGTACATCCCTGGCACCGCGAGCTTTTCTGTCTCTGCAACATCCGCAGGCCCCGCTTCCTTTCGCAGGGAAGCCTTCTTGAAAGTAGTACAGAAAATCGCAGGGTTTATCTTCCCCGTGATCGCCACTACCGGCTACACGGGCCGAGAGTTGTACGCACTGGATGACCGACCAAACCAGTTCTATATGGTGGGGTCTATGGGATGCGCTTCGAGTTTCGGCCTGGGAATCGCCGGGGCAAACCCCAACTTGCCTGTACTCGTACTGGACGGAGATGGGGCTGTTCTCATGCGAATGGGGGCCCTCTCTGTGATCGGAGCGGAAAAGCCTCGAAACCTGATTCACATCGTTCTCGACAATGGGGCGTACGAATCGACGGGAAACCAGGCAACCGTGTCTCCAGGTGTGGATCTGTGCGCCATCGCGCAAGCTTGCGGGTATGCGCAAGCTGTTGAAGTTTCTTCGCCCGATGCGTTGGAGAGGATCCTCTCCGCAGCTGCCCCGGCAATCCAGGCTATGCGGACTGCAGAGGAGCAGCATCAACACGCTGCCCATAATGTTCCTGCTGAATTATCCGGCCCTCTATTCATCCGTGTCCCCATCCTTTCCGGCGCGCCTGAGAATCTGCCCCGGCCTACAGTGACTCCGCCAGAAGTGGCGAAGCGGTT
>CALKLC010000131.1 GCA_937991975.1 uncultured Spirochaetales bacterium
GATCCAGTGCTTTTACCTCATCCCCCCCTTTCATAATGAAAGAAACCCCTTTCAATGTGAGGGTAAGGGAATCGGCCGGCCCCGCATTCTCCAGCACCTTAGTCCCGGAAGGAGGATTTGGGGAAGCAGGAAAGGTTTCAAACAGGAGGCCCCCCTTCCCGGTGGTTACCAACGAACCCTGGATGGAACCCATCCCGGGCTTTACTGACCGTATGCTGAGGGAGCCTTTCACCGTGTCATACCCGCCATCGGACGACCAGAACCAGCAGGAGGAAAGGAGGATTGAAAGGATTGAAATGAAAAGAAAATCCACCCCGTCCCTACTGCACTTTTTAGGATACATTGAGGCACCTCCTATATTTTAGTATTTTTATATTTTGAGTATATCATATAAGGTTAAATTTTTCCACACCATAAATAATTATCCAGTATCTTGACAAATTTAGGATATGGACATAGTCTAAAAGAGTCTTGGTATCTATCGATTACCGATAGAAAACGAAACATAATCACAGGAAGGGAGGAAGGTATGCGAAAGAACCGATGGTTTATCGTAGCAATCGTACTACTGGTATCGGCCGGGGTTCTGTTTGCCGCAGGCGCGAAGGAACAGAAACCCATAAAAATGCGCACTTCTACCAATCTCGCCCCTGGCGGGACAGTGGGACGGGCGTTGAAAAAGTTCGTGGAGCTGGTGGAGCAGCAGGCTGGAGGCAGAATACAGGCAACGGCAAATTTCGGGAGCGAGTTGGGGAGTCAGCGGGAACAGGTGGAAATGACGAAAACCGGGGCTCTCGAGATGGTGGTGTCTGCTCCGGGTACAGGACCGGGTGCCAATGTACCGCAGCTGCAGATGTTCGAGTTCCCTTACCTGTTCAAGGACGATGCCCACTACGTGCGGGTCCTCGACGGGATGGAAGGGGAGGTTTCCCGTCTGGTAGCCCCCTTGAATCTCGTAGCCGTGGGCGGACAGAATATGGGATTCCGGCACATGCTGGTGAAACCACGGCCGATCTATGTACCGGATGACCTGAAAGGGCTCAAGATGCGGGGGCCAAACCCGGTGTATATCGCCATGTTCAACGCGCTGGGAGCCTCCGGAGTTACCACCGACTGGAACGAAATATACAATGCCCTACAGACAGGGGTAATTGACGGGATGGAAGCTTCCCCTGACATGATCTACTCGATGAAGTTCCATGAAGTGGCCAGGCACTTGAGCAAGACGAACCACATTGCCGCTGCCGTGTATTACTTCTTCCGGAAGGATTGGCTGGAATCTCTACCCGCAGATCTGAAGAAGATCGTTCTTGACAGCGCGCGAAAGGCCGCGTCTTACCAGAACGAAATTGGCCTGGAAGCCCAAAAAGCATCCCTGCAAAAGATGATCAACGAAGGGGTACAGGTGAACGAGGTGAAGGACATCAACCTGTTCAAAGAAAAGGTGAAACCCATGCTGGATCAGTACCGGGCTAAAGGGAAAGAGTGGTCCGATTTTATCGACAAAATCGTGGCCATTCAGTAACCCTTTGGGCACCACGAAAAAAGAGTTTCGGAGCGCGCGATGCGATTGGAGCGGATCTACCGGGTTATTGACCGGCTGAGGGCGGTCTCCCTCATCCTGATCATGGCCTTCATTATCGGGATCGGAGGGATACAGATCTTCCTTCGATACTTTCCCTGGACGCGACCCTTCGATTGGGTAGACGAAATCATGCGATACCTGAATATTTGGGTAGTGTTCCTCGCCGCCAGTATCGGGGTAAAGGAAAGTACCCATCTCAGCATGGACTACTTTCTGAAAAAGTACTTCTCCCCCCGAACGGTAGAGTGGATCAAACGGGCCACCCATCTCTGCATCATCCTCACGATGCTCATCCTGATCTATCATGGGGCCTTGCGAGTGTGGGCCAACCGATACACCTACATCCAGAGTATGCACCTCTCTATTTCCTTTTTCTACCTGGCGATCCCGGTAGGGTCTGCTCTGATTCTATTCGATTACATACTGGTCCTCCTTCATAAGGGGGACCATCCCTATTCTCGTTCTAAGAACAATGCATCCGAGGGTTAACGCCGTGCTGAGCGTAGCGCTTGTATTCCTTGTCCTGATTCTCTTTATCTTCATGGGTTTTCCCGTGTTCATCGCCACCATCCTCACATCACTCGTATTCATCGTGGCATTGGATATCCCCTTTTCCGTCGTCATCATTCGCATCTTCGGAGGGATCGATTCCTTTGCCCTGATGGCGATTCCCTTTTTCATCACCGCAGGGAACATCATGATGGAAACGGGGATCACTGATCGGATCGTTGCCTTTGCCAACTCCCTCGTGGGACAGTTCAAAGGGGGGCTGGGGCATGTGAACATCGTGTCCTCCATGCTCTTTGCAGGGATCCAGGGGTCTGGCGCGGCCGACGCTTCGGCGATCGGTTCAGTACTCATTCCCGCGATGGAGAAACAGGGGTATGAGAAAGACTATGCGGTAGCAGTTACCGCAAGTTCGGCCACCATCGGCCCCATCATTCCCCCCAGTATCGCCATGCTGATGTACTCCTACTACACGGAACTCTCTGTGGGAAAACTGTTCATTGGAGGATTCATTCCCGGGGTTTTGATCGGGCTAGGGCTGATGGGTGTGCATGCGATCTACTATCGGATCCGGGGTTACCAGATCCCTGTTACCGCATTCTCCCTGAAACGCGTATGGAAGGAGGGACTCGGTTCCCTTGGAGCTCTGGTGATGCCCCTCATTATTCTCTTCGGGATCGTGTTCGGGATCGTGACGCCTACCGAATCAGGAATCGCTGCCACAGTGTACGGCCTGTTCTATGGGTTTTTTATTTCCAGGAAGCTCACCTGGAAAAAGATTCCCCGCATTCTGATCAACTCGGCGACAACCACGGCAGTGGTGATGATCACCCTTTCGATGGCCGGCGTCCTGTCCAACGTGCTGGTACGGATGAACTTCCAGAGAAACGTGGTAGAACTGGTGGTTCATACGATCCAGAATCCGTATCTGGCTTCCCTCCTCATCATGTTGATTCTGCTCATCATCGGCTGCTTCGTGGACCCCGCAGTAATGATCCCCATGTTCGCCTCCACCCTGATGGCCGCGGGAACGGCTATGGGGTTCGATCCCATTCATTTTGGCGTGTTCATGGTGATCGTGATGCAGATCGGAGCCATTACCCCTCCTGTGGGGACCTTCCTCTTCATCTCCTGCTCCATCGCGAAGATCCCCCTGGAGGATAGCGTGAAGGTGATGATTCCCTTTACCCTTGTGATCATCGGAGTGGCGATCCTTGTGCTCTTTATCCCCCCCATGTCCACCGCACTGAACCGTTTATTTTTTCCGTAAATCTGATAGAATACAAAATCCTACAACTATACAAGGGAGGAACCTGCCATGCTAAAGGTTGCAATTCTGGGAACGGGTGGAATCGCCGCTACTCACATCAAGGCGTACAAGACTTTTGCGGACCGGTGCCGGATTGTAGCCTTGTGTGATATCTATCCGGACAAAGCGAAGGCTCTGGCGGACCGGGAAGGCCTTACCACACCGGAAGGTCGGCCGGTGGATGTGTACACAGACTACCGGGAAGTGGTCGAGCGGCCTGAGATCGACATCGTTTCCATCTGTCTTCCCCCCTCAGTCCACGCGGAAACCGCCATCGCTGCCCTCGAAGGAGGAAAGCATGTGCTTGTTGAAAAGCCCATGGCCGCATCGTTGGAAGAGTGCGACCGGATGATTCAAGCTGCCCAGAAATCGGGAAGGGTTCTTTCAGTGGTAGCCCAGAACCGGTACAAGGTCCCTACGATGAAGGTGAAACGGCTGATCGAATCGGGGAAACTGGGCCGCGTCCTTTACGCAATGGTGAACTCTTTCTGGTGGAGGGGGCAGAGCTACTACGATCTATGGTGGAGGGGTACCTGGGAACAGGAGGGCGGCGGCTGTACCCTGAACCATGCGGTGCACCATATCGACCTTCTCCGCTGGTTCCTTGGGATGCCGGAAGAGGTGGTCGCTGTCATCACAAACGTGAACCATACGAACTCCGAGGTGGAGGATCTTTCCGCCGCTCTCCTCCGCTATCCAAAGGGAGCCCTGGCACAGCTTACCGCTTCCCTTGTCTGTCACGGGGAAGAGCAGGAGCTCGTGTTCCATGCCGAAAAAGCACGGGTGTCAGTACCGTGGCGGGTGCGGGCTTCCAAACCCATGGAGAATGGGTTTGCCCTCGATGCCCCTGAGGTGGAACAGGAAGTGCAGCGGTGGTATGAGGAGATCCCCCCTATTCCTTACGAGGGGCATGAGGGACAGATCAAGAATATGCTGGACGCGATCGAGGGGAAAGAACCCCTCCTGATTGATGGTAAGGAAGGGCGGGCTACTTTGGAACTGATCATGGGGATCTACAAATCGGCTGTAACCCAAAAACCGGTTCAATTCCCCTTGAAACCGGATGATCCTTTCTATAAAAAAGAGACGATGATCAGCCAGATGCCCCGGTTCTTCAAAAAAACAAAGAGTGTGGAGAACTTCGGGACATCCACCATCACCCTGGGCCGCGACGTGGGCCGGTAGGGTGAAAGGCCTTGCCGTTGGGGCAGGTTGACACTGCCCAGACATGCCGAAAAGGCAGCATACGGATAGCGCACGGCACAGGCAATGCGAAGCGCCGATAGGATCTTGAGAGAACAGGAGGCAACGGAATATGGCAAACGGAGTGGATAAATCCAGCGGAATGATGTACGCGCCGAAGGGCAAACCCAGGCCCGTGTGCGGGAAGGGAGAGTTTTCCATCGGTGTTATCGGATTGGAACACGGGCACATCTACGGGATGTGCAATGGATTGGTAGAGGCAGGGGCTGAGGTAATCCTTGTATACGACCCCGACCCCGCCAAGGTAGCCGCCTTTCAGAAAGCATACCCCCAGGCCAAGGCGGCTCGTTCCATGGAGGAAGTGCTGGAGAACCCTCAAGTCAAGTTAATCGCTTCGGCTGCGATTCCCTGTGATCGAGCAGGGATCGGGATGAAAGCTCTTTCGCACGGGAAAGACTATTTCGCAGATAAACCCCCCTTCACAACCCTAGCCCAGATCGACGAGGCGAGGAAGAAAACAGCGGAAACAGGGAAACGGTATGCGGTGTACTACAGCGAGCGGCTCCACGTAGAATCGGCCGTATTCGCGGGAAACCTCATAGCCCAGGGCGCCATTGGGCGGGTCGTGCAGGTATTGGGAACAGGCCCCCATCGGATCAGCCTCTCGGTCCGGCCTGGCTGGTTCTTCGAAAAGGATAAGTACGGGGGAATCCTGGTGGATATCGGTTCTCACCAGATCGAGCAGTTCCTTTTTTACACAGGGGCAAGAGATGCCCGAGTGCTATGCAGCCGGGTAGGGAACTATAAGTTCAAACAGTACCCCGGTTTGGAAGATTTCGGCGATGCCACCCTCCTGGCTGACAATGGGGCTACAGGGTACTTCCGGGTCGATTGGTTCACCCCCGATGGACTGAAATCCTGGGGAGACGGCAGAACTTTCATCCTGGGTACCGAAGGGTACATCGAGCTCCGGAAATACATCGATGTGGCCCGTACCCCGGAGGGGGACCAGGTGTTCCTGGTGGACCACAAAGGGGAACATCATTACGCGGTAGCCGGGCAAGTAGGGTTCCCCTTCTTTGGGGAACTGATCCGGGACATCCTTGACGGTACACGGAAATCCTTCGATCAGGAGTTGTTCTTCCGGGCTACAGAGCTTGCTATTATCGCGGAACTCCAGGCCCTAAAGATCGAGTGAGTGCGGAAGGAATGAAAAAGTACGAGGAGAGGGCGTACCACGGGATGGGACGGAATACCCGGCATGAAGGGATCATCCACCTTGTTTCCAAAATGCGGGAAGTTTCGGTCCAATACCTGGTGGAACGGTTCGGGGTGAGCGAAGCCACGATCCGTAAGGACCTCACCTTCCTGGAAGAAATGGGGTACCTCGTCCGTACCCATGGGGGGGCAGTCCTCGCGGAGGACCGGAACCAGGAAATCCCCCTTTCGCAGCGGGAACAGCGCAACCTGCCGGAAAAACTTGCTATTGTGCGGAAGGCCCGGGAGTTCATCCATGAAGGAGATACGATCTTCATCGATTCAGGTTCTACCTGCAGGCTCCTGGCGCGGGAAGTGCGGGACATGACCATCCGGGTGATCTGCCATTCCCTCGGCGTGTACGAAGAACTCAAATCTGCCCCTACCCTATCCCTCTTTGCCCTCGGAGGGAGCTACCGGAAGGACGCGGAGTCTTTCATCGGTCCGATGGCTGTTGATAACCTCAAATACTTCCAGATCCAGACCTGCTTCATCGGGGCTGCGTCCTTCAACGATAAAGGAATCTTCGCTGCCCAGAACATCATCGAAGCCCAGTTGAAAGCGGAAGTCCTCAAGGTAAGCCAGAGGCGGATCATCCTGGCAGACCACACCAAGTACAACACCTTCGGCTTCTCTGTCTTTGCCCGTCCCGGGGAGTTCGATATTCTGATCACCGACCGGGGATTCGGGGGCAAAGATACCCTTGGAGGGCTGGGGATCGAGGTAGTGATGGCATGAAGGGAGAAGCCCTGTCACGGGGAACCGCATTCGAGCGACTCATTGCGAGACTGGCCCCTTCCCATCCCTTCTATGCGGACTTTACCATTGTCGCCCTCGATGACCGGAGCCGTGATGCTCTACACCACTACCTGCACCGGCACGTAGGGGGTCTCATGCCCCGTATCGTTCCCTTCGAACAGTACAAGAAGGATCGCCTCCAGGAAACGAAAGGTCTTGCAGCCATGGAGGAAGAGGAAGCTTTTATTCGGTTTCACCTTTTCTGTCGATCGAAGGACAAAACAAAGGGCCCCGAAGAAACCGAACAGTTATTCACCTTTCTCCGCCTTCTTTCCCGATTTTCGGTGAGTCTGGAAGAACTTCGAAAGCTGGATCGCCTGACAGGGGAACAATGGGAACGAATCGAAGGGAACTTTTCCCTGCGGGACGAGTACAGGCGCCACCTCGCGAATGACGGTCGATCGTACCTTCCCTTCGAAGAGGAATTTCTTCGTACCCTGGATCCCGGGGAGAAGGAGTTCTTTGTGGGGCTTCCCCTTCTCACGCCCGCCCACGAAGTGTTCCTTTCCAGGATTCCCGGGGAAAGGCTCTTCGTTCCCGAGGCCTTGTTTGGACAACACTTCCCGGAGAAAGAACCCGAGTACGAGACAGCCTATCACCTTGTAGCAGGGTATGGCCTTCCTCTTCGAAAACTTTCCGCCCAGAAGATTTCCTTCTCCGAGGTTTCGGACCGCTCTGCCCTGGCTGCCCTTATCGCCGAAGAGGTGGATCAGTTTCTCCGGATCCGAAGGCCGGGGGATCAGATGGCTATCCTCCTTCTCGATGAGGAGCTTTCCTTCTACCTGTGGCAGTTTCTCTTTGCTTCCCGGAGTGGAGAGGTTAACTTTTCACCCTGGCTTCCCTTCCATCAGTTTGGGCCTGCGTACCAACTTTCAGCGGCAGTGTCCTCGGGTGAGGATTTTCTCTCTGTTAAAGAAACTCTGGTCAAAAAGATCCGTACCGCATGGACTGTACTGGACCCTGCGGAGCAGGCCGCTTTAGAGGCGGCCATTTCCCTCTGTGACGAACTGGACACATGGAAAAAGGAAATTGGCCAGGAAAAGGAGTGGCGACCGTTAGCCCGGTACCTGATCCAGTCGAAAAAACTCCGCCTCACCGGTTCCCGGGAGGCACCGATTCAAGTTCTTGGCCTGGGGGAGACGGGTAGCCAACCCTTTTCCAAAGCTCTCATCCTTCCCATGGATCAGGATATCTTTCCCCATAAACCCTTCCGGGGGCCCTATCTGAACACCATCCATACCCCCCGAATCTACAAAGCCCAGTTCGAGGCAAACGATCTGTTGCTCCGGCAGTTCCTCTCCCTCTGCGAAGAGGTGCACATGGCTGCCCGGTTCGACAAAACGAACGGTTTCGCCCCCTCTTCCCACTTTGCCTTCCTGGCAACGGAGTTCGAAGCGGAAGTTCGGGAGTGTTTTCGCAAGCCAGAAGGATTCGTACCCTTCAAGGAGAACCCGACGATTCCTTCTAACGAAGAACTCCAACAGTTCCTCCTCTCGTTCCAATGGTCCTTCCATTCCCTCCAGTTGTTTTTCTCCTGTC
>CALKLC010000132.1 GCA_937991975.1 uncultured Spirochaetales bacterium
CTGTAACCCCCAGGAATGAGCCAAGCAGGACAAAGACAAATACATATGTGGCGGTTACATAAATCGCCACTCCGTAAATCCCTTCACCTGTGAGATACATGTGTTCGACGATTCGTTCAATGCTGTACCCCCGATGTCCTAAAGCTCCAGGCAGATACTGCCCGAACATGGCGTAGGCCAGAAAGACTAAACCGACAATTACGAGAGGCCAACCCATGGTTCTGCGAGTGGCTTCGAAAACTAAAACTAAGGTAATCATACCCATTAGTATGTCCAAGGGAAGAGGGCTCCCTGCCCTGTAGATCAGATCCCAGTAAAAGATCACAATATACAGGCCGCCGGCTGCCGATGAAATTGCCAGAAGTCCGTCTATCCAGGGGAACTTGTTCTTATGTGCAGGCTTAAAGGGATAGATTAGAAAAGTAAGTACTAGAGCAAAGGCGAGATGAATAGCTTTGTGCTGGGGCTGTGGCAGCATGGATACTCCGGAAGAGTATAAGTGAAAGAGGGACATCACCACCGCAATCGCTATAGTAAGCTTTTTCAGGATCCCTGTTTGATTCCGGGTGAGCTCAAACCGATCCTGGAGTTGCTGGAGCTTCTCTTCAGGGCTCAATTCAGGTTTTATTTGTTTTTTGAAAAGCATTGATCTCTCCTGTGAACAAGGTCTTAAGGATAGTAGCTTTTACAATTTGAACAATCAGCAGTTCACCATCTTTTGCGACCCGTGTTAAAGGGAACTCACTATGATCCATAATCAGCATCGGTTCGTTTATATAAGTAACTCTAAACATCAGCCGGCTTAGAGACCGCGGCGGCCCCTGAAATACCCAATACCCTTCTTCTAAAGTAAGCTGCCCTGCCTCTGTGGAAGGCATTCCCCAACCAAAATCCTTTAGTTTTGTACCCACCAGAGTCAGTTGCCCACTTTTTTCTACCCTATACATTTCATACACCGGCGTCAACTGGACAGAATGAATAATTTTCGTAGAGAACTCGAATCCCTCCCTTACCTTTTTCCTAAAAATAATCTCTTTTGATTCTTCCTTAGAAATCTCGAATATATATTCGGAGGGTTGAATAAAGAGAGCCACCATGCTTGCAAACAGAAAAAAAAGAAGCTTCCTTCCATGTTTATGTTTAAAAGAGAAAAACCTCCCAAAATAGGGAGGTTTTTTATGGAGACTCAGAATCATGGAGAGTTTATTTAATTAGTCCTTTTTCCTTGTAGAACTTTTCAGCACCAGGGTGCAACGGTAGGGACATCCCTTTAAGTGCATTTTCTAAAGTTATATTTTTCCCTTGCGCGTGGGAAGCCTGGATTTCTTGCAGATGTGCAAAGATTCCGGCTGTGATTTTATACACTATGTTCGTGTCTAAATCCTCTCTAACCACAAGAAGAGCGGGACTTGCTACGCTTATTACATCTTGGTCTACACCCTTATAGGTACCGGAGGGAATACGAACCTGCATTAGATATGGGGAGTCCTTTGCAACTTTTTGGAAGGCCTCCTGCTCCACATTTAGAAGATTGATTTCAAGACTTGCGGCAACATCTACAACTGCAGAGGTGGGTATCCCCGCTCCTACAATTGCGCAATCTACAAGCCGGTCTTTGAGAGCCGTCACACCTTCTGCGAAAGAAAGGAACTGCGGCTTAATGTCGTTGTAGGTTATGCCTAAGGCTTCTAGCAGTAATTTCGCTGTCCGTTCCGTACCGCTCCCCGGAGCACCCACCACAACCCGCTTCCCTTTTAGATCAGAAAGAGTTTTTAACCCAGAGGCTTTTAACACTACAAACTGAAAGGTTTCCGGATATAGGGCTGTAATACCCCTGATGTTTTTTATTGGTTTATCAAAAGGCGCTTCGCCAAGATACCCGCCTAAAGCTGTATTCGCAGCGGATAGAATAAGATCTACCTTTTTATCCGCAATCATTTTGAGATTGGCAACCGATGCGCCTGTAGATTCTGCGGTAACTTCCACCCCCTCCACATATTTGGTAATCACATTCGCAATCGCGGCACCTATGGGATAGTACGTTCCTGCAGTACCGCCCGTAGCTAAAGAGAGTTTCTGGACAGGTGCACTGGTTGTTGTTTTTTGCTCCGTTTTTCCACCCGCAAATATAAACCCGCCTAAAAAGAAAAGGCACAACATTCCTATGATAATCTTTTGCCTTCGATCCATGTTATTCCTCCCGATTCCGCCATTTGGATGGCTTTTTCACCTGTTTTTACGGCAACGCCGACAAAATCTCAGCCTAACTGATCCGGGCAATGACTGTCAACCTTCACCCCAAATCCTCAACCAAGAAATCCCGAAGATTCATGTGCTTGATTCCCCTTACGTCTATTGTGCCAAGGGGTTCGTCCAGGCTCACCACGTACTTGGGATAGTTGTCATTGATCCTCTCCAAGTTTCCAAACTCTCGTACTACGGTCGCTTCATCGATAATGAGATAGCTTGCCTGTACATAAAGCCTTCTACCTTCTTTCTCTGCCACAAAGTCGATCTCGAATCCATCGAGCCATCCCACGTATACCTGAAACCCCTGCCTGAGGAGATGGAGAAAAACCGCATTTTCAATAAGCTTTCCGGGTTCGAAAGGAGACGTTCTCCCACGGGTTACATTTCTCAGTCCCAGGTCTTCAAAATAGTATTTTTCACCGATCTCGAAAAGTTTCATCCCTCTTAGATCTGCCCGGCGCACCCTCCGGATGATGAAAGCTTTCTGCAAAGCTGCCAAATAGCTTAAAATAGTAGGAACCGGAATGGAAAAACGCTGGGACTTGAGGTATTTCGATATATTGTTAGCAGAAAATAGGTTCCCAATATTATCCGCCACGTATTCCAGAAGCAGCTCGAGGAAATCTACATTTCGGATTTTTTCGCGGGCCACAACATCCCTAAGGATGATCGATGAACGGACATTCTCGAGGTATTCGAAGGCTACCTCTGGGGATAGACCGATAGCCGATAGGTAGGGGAGCCCACCAAAACGTAAGTATAGACCCAGACTTTCCTGGGAATTAACAAGATTATGGAAACGTAAGAATTCCCTATAACTTAACGGATGAATCTGAATTTCTACATGACGTCCCGCAAGACGAGTGGCGAGCTCCCCGGAGAGAAGCTCAGCATTGCTTCCTGTACAGTATATATCCCACCCTCCTTCTGCAAGGAGACTCCGCATGGCGGTCTCAAAGTCAGTAATTTCCTGAATTTCATCTATAAACAGAACGTTTGAGCGATTGGTTTTTTTTGCCGATGCAACGTAGCGGTACAGGTCGTCACCGTTACGGATTTCCCGAAATTGATAGAACTCCTTGTTGATATAGAGGATCTCTGCCTCCGGATCCTGTTTGATGATTGCGTCCATAATCTGGTATAGCATGAAGCTTTTACCTACCCGCCGTTGACCTGTCAGAACTTTAATTAAACCTTTTCCGATAAAAGGAGTAATTCTTTTCAAATAATCCGGGCGTGGAATATAGGCTGGAATAGTTTCTTTATTAATCACGATTTAAATATAATAGGACTATTCTATATTTATCAATCTTGTTTAACAAGTTTGCATGTTTCAGCCTCTTCCCATTGTATAGTGGACTGCATTCTTCCCATCTTACCCAAGAAACCCGGTTGCGATCTCGCAAAATACCCGCACCCCGATCGGCAACACCCGCTCATCGATCGAATACTTCGCATGATGGATGGGATAGGAGGGATTCTTTTCGCTGTTCGTTCCCAGGAACATGTAGACCCCAGGGGCTTTCTGCTGGAACAGGGCAAAGTCTTCCCCGCCCATTGAAGGGGGCAGATCCGTTACTACAGCATCTTCTCCCAGACTCTTCTTCAATATTCCCTGAATCCAACCGGACAACTTTTCATCGTTATGTACCGCGGGGATCCCGTACTCGTAGTCCAGTTGGCAGGAGGCCCGGGAACCTTCGGCAATCCCTTTCATGATTTCCTCCATCCTCCGCGCGATGAAAGATCGTACCTCTGGATCGAAGGTTCGCACCGTTCCTTCCAGCTCAACTTTATCGGGAATCACGTTGAAGGTCGTTCCTCCCTGGATTCGTCCAACAGTAACGACAGCAGGTTTCAACGGATCGATTTCCCTGCTCACGATACGCTGGAGGGCCAGTACTCCTTCCGAGGCCACCACAATGGGATCCACCGATTTTTGTGGAATCGCCCCATGCCCTCCTTTCCCTATGACCCGTACCGTGAACCTGTCCACCGCAGCCATTACGGGTCCGCCCCGAACCGCAATCTTCCCCAACGGAACGTCAGGCCAGATGTGGAGCCCTACCACCGCGTCCAGTTGCATATCCTGCAAGATCGCACTCGAAAGCATCGCCTGTGCCCCATTGAGAGTTTCCTCTGCGGGCTGAAAGAAGAATACTACCGTTCCTTTCAATTTGTTGCGAATATCGGAAAGAAGCTTCGCGGTCCCCAGGCCGATGGTGATGTGCCCATCGTGCCCGCAGGCGTGCATCGCCCCCGGATGTATGGAGGAGAAAGGAAGCCCTGTTTCCTCTGTCACGGGAAGTGCATCGATGTCGGCACGGATCCCAAGGGTCTTCCCCGGCTCCCCCCCTTGAAGGATCCCCACTACTCCCGTACCCCCAACACCCGTGTGTACATCGAACCCCCAGGCCCTTAGCTTTTCAGCAATGGCAGAGGCAGTTTTTCGTTCCTCCATCGCTATCTCAGGGATGCGGTGAAACTCTCTGCGCCAGTGGATAAGATCCTGTTCCAGCTCAGAAATGGTTTTTGTAAAATCCATGCTTCTTCCCTTCTATGCAGTTGTAAAAGCTATTGGGCTGCTCATTCGAATAATAGTATATGTATACTAAGGGAAGAGAACCTTCAATCCTACAATTTTACCTTTTTTTCGGTTCGTTCACCGGCCATTTGGGACGACGGCCAGACAGGACATCATCGATCCCCATGGCAGCGTGAAGGGCCATCCGGGTCATGCATTCAGTGGTGAGGGCTGCGTTGTGGGGGCTCAGAATTACGTTCTCCAGGGTAAAGAGGGGATTGTCCGGTTTGGGAGGTTCGGGGTCGTACACGTCCAATCCGGCGCCCGCAATCCTGCCTGTTCTCAGTGCCTCGTACAGTTCTTTCTCTACCACCACATCACCCCGTGCCGCGTTGATCAGGTACGCGGTGGGTTTCATGAGGTCGAAGTATTTCTTTCCGATCAATCCCCGGGTCTCCTCTGTGGCAGGTAGATGG
The DNA here is from genome assembly GCA_937991975.1 of uncultured Spirochaetales bacterium. GTDB lineage: Bacteria > Spirochaetota > Spirochaetia > DTKZ01 > DTKZ01 > DTKZ01. Next base: position 5,251 of record CALKLC010000132.1, read on the forward strand.
AGGGTAATGAAATCGGCCGTCCGGAAAACCTGTTCCAGATCTGAAACCAGCTTTGCTTCGGGAAGCCCTTTGATTTCCTTTATGTAGGGATCATAGGCAAGGATTTCCATATCCAGCCCGAACCGTGCTTTTTTCGCCACGAGGGACCCTACCCGTCCCGCGCCGATCACTCCCAGCGTTTTCCCCGCCAGGTCACTTCCTTTTACCCGGTTGCGAAACTCCCAATCGCTCGTCCGGGTTGCTTTGTCTCCCCGGAGAAAATTCCGGGCAAGGGCTACGATCATCCCGATGGTGTATTCGGCTACAGAACTCGCGTTGGACTCCGGAGCATAGGTAACCCAGATTCCTCGCTCGGTGCAGGCTTCCACATCGATGTTATCTACCCCTACCCCATGACGGCCGATCACCTTTAGGTTCGGGGCAGCCTCGATTACTTCCCGGGGAAAAGGAGCCGTACGGGCAAGGATCGCATCACAGTCCACCACATCCTTCTTGATCGCTTCCACAGTAGCTCCCGAACCCATCTTGATGGTGTATCCTCGATCCCGGAGATATTTTTTCCCTTCCTCGACAATATCCTGAGGTATTAAAACAGTATAACTCATGGTACTTACCTCTTTGGTTTATAGAATCCAGTAGAGCGCCGATCGTTGGAAATTCGACGCGCCCTATTCCATTCTGCTATTTTTTTAGTTGACCGATCCCCTGCCGGGCAGCACTCATCAGCATGTTCACATCGTTTGACCAGAGGTTAAAACTCATCCCTTTGTCGATCCAGGGCTTCAGCTCGTCCGTACTCATAAGGTGTATGCCAGAGAACTTTCCCGCTCGTTTTGCCGCGGAAATGATCCTGTCCATCGCTTCGAGGAATTTTGGATGCTCCTTCTGCCCCAAAATGCCCATACTCTGGGTAAGATCGTTGGGTCCTACGAACAACACATCGATCCCCTCCAGGGCGACCAGCTGATCTACAATCGCAACTCCCGCCGGAGATTCGATCTGAGCCATCAGGATGCTGTCTGCATTCTGCTGGGCCATGTACTCCTCTGCAGGCGGGGTCTTTTCCCAGCCGGTATGGGCCCGTGATAGAGCCACACCCCGGTTTCCCAGCGGTGCGTACTTCGAGTACATGATCAAATCCTTCGCCTGTTGCACCGATTCAACCTGCGGCAACAGGATCCCCGCGGCCCCCATCTCCATCGACTTCAACACCACCTCTCGCCTCACCTCAGGGATCCGGATCATGGGGGGAATCCCGCACTCTCTAGCCATAGCGAACATCAGCGCCACCTGACTGTAATCGAAGGCCCCATGTTCACAATCCACGATGAAGAAATCGAACCCAGAGACCTTCAACATCTTTACCAATTCTGGATTCTCGAATACGGTGATCATGGTACCCAGCAGTTTCTCGCCTTTTCGAAGGCGTTCTTTCAAATTGCTTTTCATCTAAAACTCCTTCCTGGAAATTGCATTCTATGCAGAAAAATCTGCAAAGATCGTGCCAGAAATACTCTCAGCACCCTCTTATAGATCATACAAAGCATTAAACAGCTATCTACTTATTTTAAAAAGAGCTACGTATTTTAAAGAAGGCACCTCAAACTTCCTGCTGAATTCTTGCGAAGCGGAACACCCCCTTGTTGCAAAATTGAAACAAAAAAGAACGATTGTGGTGAAACGGAGCCCCCACCTCTTTAGGAGGAACATTCAACTTTTCTCTGCTCCCACCTGTTGAGGGACTGTCTGCGGCTTAGAAGCTCTGGTAAACTTCCACCGGTATCGAGGCTGCCCATTCCCCGTATATCCATCCTGATAGAAAAAAAGATGGGCCTCCATACAAGACAAACGTTCCTCCGGATCATGGGTAACCAGGAGAATCGTAGGTCCTCCGAATGGTTTCGCTTCGCCGGCAATCCGCTCTAACGTGTCCAGTAGAATCCTTCTATGCTCTTCATCCAATCCTGTGCAGGGTTCATCCAGAATCATCAGGGGAGGACGACGAACAAAGGCTCTCGCAGCCAGCACCAGCCGCTGCATGCCCCAGGGCAGATCCTTAAACATTCGGTTTTCATACCCGGTTAACCCGCAGATTCGAAGGGCCTCCTCCGCTTCTGCGATCCTTTCCTCTCCCACAGGCTCGTACAACCCCACGGTTCCGAAGAACCCTGAAAGAACCACCTCGAGGGTCGAAATTTCTTCCAATGAGAGAAAGGATCGATGCAGTTCATGGGAAACGAGGCTTGTCTGCATGCGGACATCCTGCACTCGCTCCCCAATTTGACGGGGGATCCCTGCCACCACGATATCATTCATCCATCCCTGGGGATGATCTCCCGTAATGAGCTTTACGAGAGTGGATTTTCCGCATCCATTTGGTCCCTGGATGAAGCAGTGTTCCCCTGGATACAGCTCGAAATCCAGGCCCTCGAATACTACACGGTCTGCATATGCCACACGGATATTCTTCATGCGGATGAGGGGGGCACCCTGGCAGGAGGGACCGGGAAAATCTATCTGGCAGTGCCTGGAAACTGCAGATTCCGCATGGGTTTCTGAACTCGAGTCGACCGACAAAGATACGAAAATAGACCGCATGCGCCACTGAGCGCTTCTCCCTTCCCACCTTCCTGCCTGCTCTACTCGCCCCTCCCTAAGCCGAAGGATATGGGTAACCGACGGCAGGATCTGATCTTCCCTGTCACAGAGGAAAAGAACAGCGGGGAATCGATAATTCCACAGATCGCCCCCCGGAGAAGGACTAAAGCTCCGGACAGCCTTTTCGGGCAGCTTCCCGTTTCCTTCGGTTATTCTTTGAAAGAACTGTACTAGCTCTAGCCGGGACCGGGCATCGAGGCCCTCCAACAGGTCTTCGCAGATAAGGAGGGAGGGCGCTCCCAGAAACGCTTTGAACAGGAGCACCTTGCGCAATTCGCCCGTGGAAAGGTATTTGAGTCCGCGGGTCCGAACCGCTTCTAATCCAAGCGTCTCCCAGAGCAGAGAAAGATCGCCCCTTTGATACCGTCCCTCCTCAAACACAGAGTCCAGAGAGCCGATTCCCAGGAATCCTTCCACCGTAAGTCCTGGATGTTGTCCCCCTTCCACAAAATCACTCTCATCGAAGCGAAGGGCATAGCGGAGGGCTTTCTCCGCCTCTGCGAAGGATAAGACTATACCTTTCCTGTCGTTTTCCCCGAGTTTGTTCACCCAGGATCCTTCCATTTCGCGTGGACGAACGACTGCCTCCCCTGCAAGGGCGTAAGCGAGGGCATCCTTACCGCTTGTATTGGATCCGAGAACCGCCCACACCTCTCCCTTTTTCCAGGTCCAGGAAAAGTCCTTTAACACCGGTTCCGGACCAAAAGGAAGGCCCCAGGAAGAAGGGCCAAAGGCATCCTTCGCATAAATATCACAATGCGTGCATTGCACAAGAATTTCTGCATGGAATCCCATTGGAGGGGATTATAGGTAGAGAGGGAGGGAAGGACAAGGGTAATCCCCTCGATCTACAACGAGTATTCCATTCTATTTTATTCCATTTCATCATATTAATGTAAAACTAATAAAAATAAGATTTAAATCACATCGGAAATAAAATAATTCACATATAATAAAGAAAGATCTTCACAAAATCGAAAACTAGACATAAAATAATCCTAGAGACATAAAAAATTCGTTACTGCATACCACAACTGAGCTGTTCATCAACGAAGGATTAGCCGTACAGGGAGGTTCTATGAATACATCCGTGATGCCGGCAGCTTCGGAACAGCAAATCCTCGACATCATCAATAGGTTCCAGGGCAAGCCGGGTGCTTTACTGGGGATCCTGGAAACTGTCCAGGAATCGAATCCACACAAATTTCTATCCGAGGAAACTTTACAACTGATTGCCAAACATACGGGTACACCCCTATCCCGCATCTACAGCCTGGCGACTTTCTACTCCTTCTTCAATCTGCAACCGCAGGGAGAGCATAGCATCGTTGTCTGCAGGGGAACCGCCTGCCACACCCGCGGCTCCAGGGTACTTCTGGAGGATTTAACCTATTTACTGGATTGCGCTGACTTTCTCGAGAGTGGGGAAAATTCCTTTACCACGAAAGATAAAAAGTTCACCATCAAAACCGTCGCGTGTTTTGGCCAGTGCGCGCTGGCACCGGTTGTTTCTATCGATGGGGTCATCCATAGCCGTATAACCAGTGCTCGACTGAAAGGAATCATCGAAAAGCTGGCAAAGGGAGGGAAGAAACATGAGTAATCCCGCTAGTGTCCGGTCACCCCTGGAAACAGTCCGTGCTCAGGCACGGAAGAAAATTCTACCCGATACCGCCTGCATTGCTATTGGGTATGGAACCTGTGGAATCGGGAATGGAGCGGACGAACTCTATGCCGTGCTCGAGCAGGCAATTCGGACGAATGGCTCTAAACCGATTCAACTGAAAAAGACAGGCTGTTTCGGATATTGTTCCGCTGAACCTCTGGTCAACGTGTACCTGCCCGGAAGGCCTCTCCTCATTCTCCACAAAGTGGATAAGAAGGAGGCAGGGAAAATCCTCCAGGCTGTACATAAACAGGACGAAAGTTTTCTTCGAAGACGGGCTCTTTGCAAGATCGAAGAGTGGGACTTCCTTACCTCCAGGGTTCAGTTCGGCACAGGCTTCCCGGGGAAGCCCCGTTGGAACGAGGTATCCTTTTTCAAAGGTCAGCAGAAGGTAGTTCTCCGCGATGCAGGGTTGATCGATCCGACAGATATCGAGGAGTACCTTGCAGTAGGGGGGTACTCTTCGCTGGAAAAGGCTCTCTTCGAACTTACCCCCTCCCGTGTTATTCAGGAAATCAAAGATGCCGGTCTTCGTGGCCGGGGAGGTGCGGGATTCCCTACAGGAAAAAAATGGGAACTGATGCGCCAGGAAAAGTCTCCCGAAAAGTACATGGTCTGTAATGCGGACGAAGGGGATCCGGGTGCCTACATGAACCGGAACGAAATCGAAAGTGATCCCCATGCGCTGATCGAAGGGATGACCATTGGAGCCTATACGATGGGAGCCAGCAAGGGGTTCATCTATGTACGGGCAGAGTACCCTCTGGCAGTAGAACGCCTCCGGACAGCCATCGAGCAGGCGCGGAAGTACGGCGTACTAGGGCCTGACATTTTAGGTTCAGGTTTCGGGTTCGATATCGAGATCGTTGAAGGGGCAGGAGCTTTTGTCTGCGGGGAAGAAACGGCCCTCATCGCCTCTGCAGAAGGCAAAGCCGGCCGACCGGTTCCCCGGCCACCCTTCCCTGCCCAAAAAGGGTACAACGGGAAGCCCACCACCATCAACAACGTAGAAACCCTCTGCAACGTCCCTGCCATCATCGCGAAAGGAGCCGACTGGTTCTCTTCTATCGGTACCACTGGAAGCCCGGGAACCAAGGTATTTTCCCTGGTGGGCAAGGTGAAAAACACGGGTCTCGTAGAGTTGCCCCTCGGAACTCCCCTGGAACAGATCGTGTATACGATGGGAGAGGGAGCCGGAAAAAAGAAAAAGATCCGGGCTGTACAAACGGGAGGCCCTTCGGGAGGGTGTATTCCCTCAACTCTCTTTAATGCAACGGTTGACTATGAGTCCCTCAATTCCCTCGGAGCCATTATGGGTTCAGGGGGAATGGTGGTGCTGGATAGCGACAACTGCATGGTGGACACCGCGCGGTACTTCGTAGAGTTTACTTCCTCCGAGTCCTGCGGAAAGTGTACTCCCTGCCGGGAAGGGTTGTCCCAGGCACTCGAGATCCTTACTCGCGTCACCCGCGGAGAGGGAAGGGACGAAGATCTGATAAAACTGGAGGAACTGGCAAAGGTTATCAAGGACTCCAGCCTCTGTGGACTTGGTCAAACCAGTGCGAACCCTATCCTTACTACTCTCAACTATTTCCGGGACGAATACCTGACCCACATCCATGCAAAACGATGCGATGCAGGGATCTGTGAAAACCTTTTCCTCGCCCTCTGTGAAAACAGCTGTCCTCTCCACATGAACATTCCAGGGTACCTGCAGCTCCTGAAGGAAGGGAGACTTGAAGAGGCGTTCGAACTGACCCTGAGAGACAACCCTCTGCCTGGAACAGTGGGGCGGATCTGTCACTTCCACTGCCAGATGCGCTGCCGCCGGGAGACGATTGACGAACCAGTGCATCAGGGCGAAATACACCGATACCTCGCTGATACAATCTATAAGATGGGGAAAGAACGGGACATCTACACCAGGCTCCTAAACGAGAAGCTCCCAAGGACGGGAAAACGGATTTCCATCATCGGCGGCGGACCCGCTGGCCTCACGGCTGCCTTCTACCTTGTCCGCCTGGGACACGAGGTGACTGTCTATGATGATCATCCCAAGGCGGGAGGAATCATGCGGTACGGGATCCCTGATTATCGCCTTCCCAAGGATGTGCTGGACAAGGAGATCTCCTTATTGAAGAAACTCGGTGTGAAGTTCCGGATGAATACCCGGGTGGGGAAGGACATTCCACTGGAAGAAGTCGATGAAAACTCTGACGCCGTATTTATCGCTGTGGGTGCGGGGAAAGACATGGACCTCGATATCCCCGGCAAGGATCTGAAAGGAGTTTATCCGGGGTATGAACTTCTGGAAAAGTTTGCCATGGGGAAGGTGAAGAGTTTCGGGAAGAATGTGGTGATCATCGGCGGAGGGAACGTTGCGATCGATGTGGCCCGTACAGCACTGCGGTTAGGTTCCAAAGTCTCCATCGTATACCGACGGGACCGGGATGCCCTCCCTGCAAATCCACAGGAACTGAAGGGAGCGGAAGAAGAGGGGATCGAGTTCCTGTACCTCTCCGCTCCCAAACGGATCCTGGGCGAAAAGGGCCGGGTAACGGGTCTTGAAATCGAAAAGATGGAACTGGGAGATGTGGATTCTTCCGGCAGAAGGAGACCGATTCCCACAGGGAAAAAGAAAACCATACCCTGTGATACGGTGGTGATCGCCGTGGGAGAAAAGGTGGATTCCGAGTTCCTCAAAGCGTACGGAGTAAAAGTGAACAAGGACGGCACCGTAAAGGCGGATCCTATTACCTTGAATGCAGGCCCTTCCCACATGTTTGCAGGAGGAGATGCTGTTACAGGGCCCGCTACAGCTGCCGAAGCCATGGGGCTGGCCAAGAAGGCCGCAGAATCGATCGATACCTACCTCATGAAGGAAAAACGATTCCACCGGCTTTTCGTGAAGTTCGTCTACAAGGACGAAGTTCCGTTCAATCCTGAATCGATGCCCCAAAACCGGCCGAAGGAAATCCCCACCACCGAGCGGATCAGTAACTTCATGGAAATCAATCTAGGGTATTCGGGCGAACAGGCCCGATTAGAAGCCGAACGGTGTCTACGGTGCGATGTGCGCTCCGTAACGATGGAGAGGAGGTAAACCCATGGAACAGACCACAGTGAAAAAACAAGACGGGATTTCTCCCGGAACAGTATCATCCAGCACCCATAAGGAGGTCTCTACATGTTCCATCACAGTTAACGGCAAGAGTTATACAGTTCCAAAAGGAAAAACGATCCTGGAAGCTGTGTCTGCGTTAGGGTACTCGATCCCTACCCTCTGCCACTTGAACGAGGTGTCGTCCAATGCTTCCTGCGGGGTTTGTGTGGTTGAGGTGAAAGGGGCAAAATCGCTTTTAAGATCTTGCGTTACTAACGTAACCGAAGGGATGGATATTCATCTGGCTACCCCACGAGTCCTTGCAGCCCGCAGAACCAATGTGGAACTTCTCCTTGCCAACCACCCAAAAGACTGCCTTTCCTGTATCCGGAATCAAAACTGTGAACTGCAAAGCATCGCCTCTTACCTGGGGATAGACGATATCCGCTTTGCCCAAACCAGAAAAAAACTCCTTCCCCTGGATACCACTTCTGAGTCTTTGGTGAGAGATCCCAATAAATGCATCCTCTGCGGCAGGTGCGTGGCCGTATGTTCCGAGGTGCAGGGGGTGAACGCAATCGATGTGATGGGCCGGGGTGCAAAAAGCCAGGTCGCCACCTTCTTCTTCAAAGGGTTGGGGAACGTCGCCTGTACCAACTGCGGGCAATGCGCCCTCGTGTGTCCTACAGGGGCTATCGTGGAAAAAGACCACACAAAAGAGGTCTGGAAAGCCCTCCAGGACCCCAAGAAAGTTGTTGTGGTGCAAACAGCTCCCGCTATCCGTGTGGGACTGGGGGAAGCGATGGGAATGGATTGGGGAAGCCTCGTTACAGGGAAGATGGTTGCCGCTCTGCGGCGGCTGGGATTCTCCAAAGTGTTCGATACCCAGTTTACCGCTGACCTCACCATTATGGAAGAAGGACACGAGTTGATCCAGCGGTTGTCCAACGGCGGAAAACTGCCTATGATCACATCCTGCTCGCCGGGATGGATCAAGTTCATCGAGCACTTCTATCCCAACTCCCTCGCCCACGTGTCCACCTGTAAATCTCCCCAGCAGATGTTCGGGGCCGTAGCGAAAACGTACTACGCGGAAAAAATGGGGATCGATCCGCGAGACATGGTAGTGGTATCCATCATGCCCTGTACAGCCAAGAAGTACGAGGCAAAGCGGCCTGAAATGATGGGAGCCTTCCACTACTGGCAGGCCCGGTTGAACCTGCTGGAAAAAGACAAGTTCTATGACGTGGACTATGCCCTCACTACCCGTGAACTCGCCCGTATGCTGAAACAGGCCTCGATTAAATTCGATGCTCTGGAAGAGGAAGAGTTCGATGATCCCTTAGGGCATTCTACGGGTGCGGCAGTGATCTTCGGAGCCACCGGTGGGGTCATGGAGGCAGCTCTCCGCACAGCCTACGAAGTAGTAACGAAAAAGCACCTTCAGTCTGTGGATTTCCAGGCCGTGCGTGGGCTGGAGGGCATCAAGAGCGCAGAGGTGGATCTGAATGGGACAAAACTGAAAGTGGCTGTGGCGCACACCTTGAAGAATGCTCGTATTCTACTGGAACAGATCGAGAAAGGGGAGTCCCCTTATGCGTTTATCGAGATCATGACCTGCCCGGGCGGCTGTCTGGGGGGCGGCGGACAACCGATTCCCACAACCACTGAAATCCGTAAGAAGCGTGCCGAATCGATTTACCGGGAGGATGCAGGAAAGGGAATCCGCAAATCTCACGAAAACCCTGTCATCCAAAAGCTGTACAAAGAGTTCCTGCGGGAACCCTTGAGCCATGTGTCTCACGAGCTTCTCCACACCGATTACACGAAGCGTGGGGTGTACTGAGAGGAGGTGGGGCTGAAGGGGACCTTTCCGCGAACCAAAGGGTTCCTAGAAACCAACAGGCCGTCTGGATATTCCAGCCGGCCTTTTTATAGGGATGCCCCCTTCACAATGGTGCCCATAATTGAACAAAAGTATTGGTGCCAAAATTGTGAACGCATAGGTGGCGAACCTGACAACTGGAGGGTGAACCCGCCACAATTTTGGCACCACTTAGTACGGCAAATATTTTCAGGCTCAATCCCGTAATAGAGACTGGTACACCCCTTCCGGGATGGGAATCCCTTCCCGCTCGTACCGCTCCTGGATTCGAGCTTCGATTTCACCGGGGACCATCACCCGATCGAACCCTTCCGCAGGCGGAAGAGCATGCACCTCCTCGATCATCCGCTGAGTCCGATCGAGGAAAGCGCCCGAGGGGTCGAAGACTGAGGGGTCAATCACCAGGATGAAGTTCGACAGATCTCGATAGGAATCCAGGTCCTCGTACATCCGATTCAAGTGAGGACCGAAAACACCGCCGATGAGAAGCCCGGTCAAAGCTTCTACCATGACTGCAATTCCGTATCCTTTCGGGCCGCCAAAAGGCGTCAGATACTCTGCCTTGAAAGGATCGGTAGTGGGATGCCCTTCCTTGTCGAAAGCCCAGCCCTCCTGAAGGGTCAACCCTTTCTCCCGGGCTGTGAGGATCTTTCCCCAGGCGATCTCACTGGTAGCCATATCAAGGAGAATGGAATCTTTCTTTCCAGGGAATCCAAAAGCAAAGGGATTCGTACCAAAGTAGGGATGGGTCCCTCCGTAGGGCACCATCCGGATATCGGTATGTACACAGGAAAGGCTGGCCATCCGGGCATCGAGGGCCAACTGGATGTAGTAGGCCAGGGCTCCGCAGTGACTATTGTTCTTGATCCCTACGAGGGCGATTCCCTCTTTTTTTGCTGTGGTAATGGCCGCTTCGGTGGCGATTTTGGTGGATACATGTCCCAACCCGCCCTGCGCATCGAGGAGCCCTACAGAAGGCTTCAGCCACTGTACCTTGTAGGTCGGGTGGAGGTTAATGCCTCCCCGCCTGATGCGGTTTGCGTAATGCTCTACCCGCAACACCCCATGGGAATGCACGCCCCGTAGATCGGCGAATACCAGAACATCGGCAACGATCCGTGCATCCGCTGAACTCACCCCCACTCCCTGAAGCCGCTTCACAGTGAGTTGTTTGAGTTCTTCCACGTGTACCCTTCGAATCGAACTCTCCACCACTTTCTCCTTACAATACAAACCCAAATTTCTCTATATGAAACAATATAGGGCACTATACGAAACCCTGCGCCTCTTCTTCAAGAGGCTCATGAGCTTTCCCGCCTTGATTCTATTTTAAGTGGTGCCAAAATTGTGGCACCACTTTCAATTCAATTCATTCCTTCACCCGGGAATCCTTCGAAACTACCCGCCACACGAGGTATCCAAAAAAGAGTACCCCCAACCCCAGGAATACATAGGAGATCTCCCGGTAGTACAGTTCTAGCCGTTCCTTTTGACCGTACAGGTAGTATCCCAGCAATGCGAGGATCACGTTCCAGATTCCCGAACCGAGAGTAGTGAACAGAAGGAAAGAACGGAGGTCCATCCGCACCAACCCTGCCGGAAGGGAAATGAGTTGTCGTACGGAAGGGATGAGACGGCCGATAAAGGTTGAGATATTCCCATATCTCCGGAAAAACCCTTCAGCACGTTCCAACGACTTACGGTCGATCAATAGGAATCGAGCGGCTTTGGTTTCCGCAAACTTGTAGAGGAGGGTACGGCCCAGGCTTGCGGCCAGTGCATAGTTGATCAAGGCCCCGAGGATGCTCCCTGCGATACCCGCAAGGATCACCCCTACAAGATGGAGTTCCCCCTCTGCAGCTCTCCAGGCTGCCGGAGGAATCACGATCTCCGAAGGAAAGGGGATAAAGGAACTCTCGATGGTCATGAGGAGAACCACCATCCCGTACCCGATATGATCCAGGTAATAGCTCACAAGGCCCGAAAACATGTCAACGAGCATGCACACTCCGCATTAGTTGCCGATTATAGGCGCTGCTAACCAGGTAGACAAGGGGCCTTTTACTAAAAAAATGCTTGTTCAGAGGTACTATATGTGTCAGATTCAGAACTCCCCTACTCTTTGATCCCATACTCCTTGATTTTGTTCAGCAGGGTACGGCGGGTGAAGCCGAGTTCCCTGGCAGCCCGTGTTCGGTTTCCCTTGTTCCTTCGAAGAGCCTCCAGAATCGCTTCCCGTTCCAGATCTTTGATGTTCAAGGTTCTTTCGGAAGGGTCTTGCTTGAGATCCGCTAAAAGGTCAGCCGCCTGGGTCTGATTAGGAGAGCTTAGATCCTCCCGCGTGGGCCTGGGAGTGATCGAACCAATTCCCAGATCCTTGGGAAGAATCACATCCCCGTCGGCAAGGATACAGGCCCTTTCCACCATATTCTCCAGTTCCCGGATATTACCCGGGAAATTGTACTGTTTTAATGCGTCCAAAGCTTCCAGTGAAAACCGTTTCGGCTGAACTCCAAGATTCTTCGTTACCTTTCCCAAAAAATGAACTGCCAACAGGGGAATGTCCTCTACTCGCTCACGAAGGGGCGGCAGATGGATACGAATTACATTCAACCGGTAAAACAGGTCCTCCCGAAAGGTTCCCTCCCTTACCTTGGATTCCAGATCCCGGTTCGTGGCCGCGATGATCCGCACATCGATGGGGATGAACCCCGTTCCTCCCAGCCGCTGGATCTTTCGCTCCTGAATAGCACGTAGAAGTTTCACCTGTAGATGGATCGGCATATCCCCAATCTCATCGAGGAACAGGGTCCCTGAAGAAGCGATTTCGAACATCCCCTCCTTCCTCCGATCTGCTCCCGTAAAGGCCCCCCGTTCGTACCCAAAGAGCTCGCTCTCCACCAGTGTATCGGGGATTCCTCCCAAATTGACAGGTACGAAGGGCCCGTTCTTTCGAATAGAAAGCCGGTGGATCTCGCGCGCCAGCACTTCCTTCCCGGTTCCGCTTTCCCCTGTTATAAGAATGGTGGATTGGGTGGGAGCCACCTTCTCCACCAGTTTCCTGATCTGAAGGATGGAAGGACTTTCCCCCACCCAGCCTTCCCCTTCTCCCTGAGCAAGAACTTTCCTCCGGAGGGACTGCTCTTCCTCGATCCGTTTCAACCGCAGGACAAGCTCTGCGGGATCGAATGGCTTCACGAGGTAGTCCCTTGCTCCGAGCTTCATGGCGTTCACCGCATCCTGCACCTCTCCAAAGGCGGACATCATGATCACGGGTACTTCCGGTCCTTCGTTTCGAATCCAATGGAGGAGTTCGATCCCAGAGATTCCCGGCATCTTGAGGTCCAGCACCACCGCATCGAACACTTCCTTCTGTAATAGAGTCTGGCCTTCTTCTCCCGAGGAAGCGCCTCGGGCCTCTATTTTCTCCAGGGAAAGGTACTCGACGATAGACTCTCGCAAGTTCTTCTCGTCATCGATCACCAGAATCCGCATGTTCCACCTCTCTATATCTGGGAAGAAGAATCCTAGCCTCCGTTCCCCCGCCTGCACGGGAAAGCACTTCCAGTGTCCCGTTCGCAGCTTCCACGAAACGTTTCGAAATAGCCAACCCGATCCCCGAACCCGTAGGTTTCGTGGTAAAGAAGGGTTCGAAGATCCGATCCTCCGCACCTTTGGGAAGCCCCATTCCCCGATCGAGCACCCGGATTTCCACCCGATCCATCCTCTGGGTCGTCTCGACCAGTACCCTGTCCTGTTCAGGTTCTAAAGTTTCCGGGAGACTTTCCACCGCATTCCGAAGGATGTTTTCAAGGACAGTGCGGAACCGGTTCCTATCGATCCAGACTGTCAAAGGCTCAGAGACCTTTGCAACAAAGGAAATAGGAATGGGGAAGCGAGGAAGAAGGTCCTGGATCATTGTGTTTACATCCACGGGTTCTGGGTCGCCTGTAGGATTCTTCAAGAAATCTCCCACCTTGTCCACCAGAAGCCGAAGCCGGTCTACCTCTTCGGTAATTACCTGCAGGTTCCGATGATACGGAGCCGGCAGCACTTTTTGCAGAGTAGCTGTCTGGATACGGATCGCTCCCAGGGGGTTCTTGATTTCATGAGCAAGGGTCCTGGCCGCTTCCCCCAGTTGAACCAGCTCCCGATTCCTCAATTCATTTCTCCGATAGGACAGGTTCTTTTTATATAAAAGGGTAGTCCCCAGAAAGATCAGCACCAGCAACAGGGGAACGAGATAGAACCCATACTGGATCAAACGTTGGGAAGTCTGCCAGTCACGGATGTCCAGCTCGAGGTACACGATCCTGCCCAGAGGAGGAATCGGTTCAATCTGGGGCGGCATCATCGTGTCTTTCATCCTCCCCCGCATCATGCCCCGCATGGAATCTCTCCCCATGGGGACCAGACCCAGGGACCGCACGATCACCAGCTTGTTTGCTTTGAACTCTACCCGATTCACCCGGCCCCGTTTAAGATCCGATTCGGTGATCCAACGACTGATATCCTTTGGAGCGGTGCCGAACCGGTTCAACGCGTTCCAATCGTCTCCATAGAGGCCGAACCCGACAATATCGGACCGAAAATCGGCAGGGTTGACAAAGGGACGCTGTCGAAGAACTTCGATCAGATCGGCCGCGAGCCGGGTAGTTTCTATTTCCAGTATTTGCCGACTGCGGGTCTGTTCACGATGGAGAAACAGTACGGAAAGGATCGTAAGAAGGAGAAAAGTGGCTAGAGTAATCGTATAGAATAGTACTTCTTCCCGTACTTTCTGGATTCGCATAGTTACCTAAAATATAGCATAAAGGATGCCAACAAGAGAAACAATGTATCGGTTCAAATGGGCGAATCAGCACATCCAGCGCCGTTTTCCAGTCTCATCATGTAAAAAAATTTCTCATTAATGCACATCATGAGAAAATACTTATCACTTTTTTATGGAGTTCATGGCCAGTAGGTGGCGCCGTTGCAATGAAAAGCCAATATTCCCCTCTTCCCATCCCCACCTGTCTTGGGTACATTTGATCCATGAACTTGCAGTACTGCGACCTGGGTAGCATTTCTTACCAGGCCGCCTGGCAACTTCAGGAATCCCTCCGAAGGAAACGGATCGAAGGCGAGATCCCGGACACTCTCCTTTTACTGGAACATCCGCCGGTCATCACACTGGGCCGCCGGGCTTCGGATAGGGATATCCTCCTCCAGGCAGAAGATTTGTCCCGCCGGGGCGTGGAAGTGGTACGGATCGACCGGGGCGGAGAGGTGACGTACCATGGCCCGGGCCAACTGGTAGGGTACCTGATCTTTCATCTTGCAGTGACAAAAGGCAGTATCAAACAGTTCGTATACCTTCTCGAGCAAGCCCTCATCCAGGCCCTTTCCCGATGGGGAATCGAAGCGGGCCGCCATCCTCTACACCGTGGGGTGTGGGTTGGGCCTGAGAAGATCGCTGCCCTCGGACTCTCTGTTTCCCGACAGGTCACCACCCATGGATTCGCTCTCAATGTCTCTACCGATCTTTCCGCCTTTCGCTGGATCGTTCCCTGCGGGATTCGGGAAGCGGGTGTTACATCGATGGATAAAATCCTGAAGCGATCGGTTCCCATAGAAGAAGTGAAACCCATTGTGGTGGAAGAGATATCCAGAACATTCGGTTTTACCTCTGTGCGGACAGCCGATTCTTGTATCGACCTGGACCAGGTTCAATTCGGCTCACAAGTCGAAGCTTCGGTAGCTGGCTCCTCTCTCATCAGGCGTCCTGCCGCTTCCGTTACCGCGGAGGCTTCAGATGCTCGGGCACCCGCTGTTTCAAGAGAGGCACACGGATGCGCATGGAATCCCACGTGTCCAGGGGATCGACCCCAGACAGGGTCTGCCCAGGTTTCAAGGGAGGCACACGGATGAGTATGGAATCCCACTCGCTCCGCAAACCCGAATGGCTAAAAATACCCCTTCGCAGCGGAACAGAGCTTTCTACAGTGCAGTCCATATTGAACCGATATGCCCTTCACACCGTCTGTAAGGAAGCCAACTGTCCCAACCGGATGGAATGCTACAGTAGAAAAACTGCAACCTTTCTCATCCTGGGCCCCGTTTGTACTCGAAACTGTACGTTCTGTAATGTCACCCCTGGGAATCCTTGCCCGCCTGACCCGGAGGAGCCGGAAAGGGTACGGGAGGCAGTGCGGGAATTGGGTCTCCGGTACGTAGTAATCACCTCTGTCACCCGGGACGACCTTACCGATGGGGGAGCCTCCCATTTCGCCCGAACGATCCACTTGTTAAAGGAGCTTCAACCCCCTGTACAGGTAGAGGTACTGATTCCGGACTTTAAAGGAGATCCTGATGCGTTACGCCTGGTACTGGAAGCCAGGCCTTCCGTCCTCAATCACAATGTGGAGACAGTGCCCCGCCTGTACCCGGAAGTTAGACCCCAGGCAGTGTACGCGCGGAGCCTCGAGCTCCTTCGCCGGGCAAAAGAGTTCCTGCGTACCCGTAAGGATGTAGCGCCTTCATCTTCCCGAGGCTCTCTCAAAACCAAATCCGGCCTCATGGTAGGACTCGGCGAAACCGAAGAGGAAGTCGTATCGGTCCTGAAGAATCTACGGGAGGTGGACTGTGACTACCTTACTATTGGTCAATACCTTGCCCCCTCCCGTCACCATCATCCTGTTGTGGAGTATGTTCCCCCGAAGCAGTTCGCACGGTACCGGGATATTGCCCTGGAATTGGGATTTCTCCAAGTTGCCTCAGGCCCCTTCGTGCGGAGTTCCTACCATGCGGCGGAAATGGCATCTTAAGTGGTGCCAAAATTGTGACGGTCTCACATGATTTTTTGAAATGGGTTCTCTATCCGCATGGGCCCTTATTCGGGCAGGCTTTATTCGCGGTATAACCGGGGATGAAAGGCGGAAAAAATATTACTTTTTATCCCCGCCACAATTTTGGC
>CALKLC010000133.1 GCA_937991975.1 uncultured Spirochaetales bacterium
ACCGCTTCGGGGATGTCCTGTAGAATTCTTTTAATCGCACTGTAGGTATCCCCATGGGGACATCCCTGGCAGAGCTGAGGGGGCCTGTTAGGCAAGGGGAAGGAGGCGGGCAGGGAAACTCCCTCTCTGGGCTGCAGCCCCAGGGCTTTGCGTACCAGATCCGGTTCGAGTTCACCCGAAGGAGGGAGAGTTTGATCGAGTTTTCCAGAAATCTGGATACTCTGGGGGAGGATCCCCCTGAGGCAAGTTTCAATAAAAGGCATCCCTTCCTCTATCACGATAATCCGGCCAACTGAAGTTGCCAGGGTTCGGATTTTCTCTATGGGTAGAGGATAGGCTCCAATGTGGAGATGAGGCAGTTCTCCTTGGAGGGAATCCTGATTTTCCAGGTAGTAGTTCTTTCCGATTCCTGCTGTAATGATTCCATAAGGGATCGAAGAACCATTCCCTTTACCAGGGAGGGATAGTTGATTGTGAGGAGTCTTCTCCGTATAGGCTAACAGATCCTTCTGCTTCGTAAGTAGCTGAGCGTACTGTTTTCGGGCAAAAGCGGGAAGCAGAGCCCAGCCCGAAGGATCTACCATCGAAAGAAGGGAGTTCTCCTGTTTTGGAGAGGTAGGATTCACTCTTGCACGGGAATGGGCCAATCGGGTAGTGATTCGAACCATAACAGGGATGTGGTATTGTTCGGAAAGATCGAAGGCCTCCCGTGTCATGTCATATGCTTCCTGCTGGTTCGAAGGTTCGAGGCAGAGGATCTTTGCAAAATCCGCATAGAACCGGGAGTCCTGCTCGTTCTGAGAACTGTGCATTCCCGGATCATCCGCTACTGCCAACACCAGCCCTCCCCGGATGTTTAAAAGGGCAGAGTTAACGAAGGGATCCGCGGCAACGTTCAAACCCACGTGCTTCATCGTTACCAACGCGCGTCTGCCTACATAGGAGGCCCCTAGAGCTTCCTCATAGGCTGTTTTTTCATTGGTACACCAGACGGCCAGAACCCCTTGCCGGTAAAATTGCTGAATGTATTCGATGATCTCTGTGGAAGGGGTACCAGGATACCCGTAGGCTACAGAAACCCCTCCATGTACTGCGCCCAGTGCAACTGCTTCATCCCCCAGTAGGGCCTGAGTCTCCATCACTAGTGCTCCTTTTCACATGAAGTGCTGTTGGAGCATAGTGTACCGGATTCCAACCATGCGGTCAACGAAAAACGAATAGGAGGGACAATCAATCCTTTTATAGAATCAACACTTCCAAGAAAACGGAAAGTGTGTTAAGTTCCCCTAGCCTTATGAATCTGGAAGTCTTTGTTCTGGGAACGGGGGGCATGATGCCTCTTCCCCATCGGTATCTGACCTCTATCCTTCTCCGCCGGGAAGGGGAATTGTTTCTGTTCGATTGTGGGGAGGGTACTCAGGTATCCCTTCGCAGTCTCAATCTACGATGGAAGAAAATCACCACGATCCTGATCTCCCATACCCATGCGGATCATGTAACCGGTCTGCCGGGGATCCTTATGCTCTCCAGTCAGGTAGACAGGAATGAACCTCTCACCATTATTGGTCCCCCTAAAATTCGAGATTTCGTAGAACTAAGTCGAAAAGTGCTGGATATGTATATCAATTATGAAATTGTGGTTCGGGAAATCGAGGATGTTTCCCTTCCCCAGGTGGTTTTCGAAGGAGAAGGGTATCGAATTCGGAGTTTCCCCCTCAGACACACCAAACCCTGTGTGGGGTATACGGTAGAGGAATCCCCCAGGCCGGGGGTATTCTACCCAGAGAAGGCTCTGGAGCTAGGTGTACCCAGAGGTCCCCTATGGTCCAGGCTACAGGATGGAGAAGTGGTAACCTTAGAAGGGGGAAAACAGGTTTCTCCTAAGGATGTGCTCGGACCGGAGCGAAAGGGAAGAAAGGTCTCCTTTGTCACTGACACCACAGTTGCCAGTAACATCCCTCGGGAGGTGTCGGGATCGGATCTGTTTATCTGTGAGGGTATGTTCGCTCAGGATCTGGAGGAATCTGCCCGAGAAAAAAAACATCTCACTGCAGTTCAGGCTGCCAGCATTGCCAGGGAAGCTGGAGGGATAAAAAGGATGGGACTGCTTCACTACAGCCCCCGATATACGGAGAGGGAATTGAAGCAACTTCTCCGGGAGGCGAGAGAAGTGTTCCCTGAAACCTTCCTCTGTCGGGATGGCCAGGTGTTACCTGTACCCTACGAAGATTGAACAAGGGGAGATGGGAGATCCTCTTGAACGTTGGAGACCCATCCAGTGGAACAATTCCATGCCTTGATAAAGAAAGAACTCCTGGTAAAGTTCAGAAGCTCCCTTCCTCTCTGGGGGATGGGATTTTTTCAGGTTGGGCTGGCCCTATGGTTATTCTGGATCTACAGGTTTTTTCAAAGAGGCCTTGCCGATTTAGATCCCGTCTTCCGGATGCTCACCACTCTCTTCACTATTCTCCTTCCCCTCTACGCCAGTGGAGATGTTTCAGAGGAACGAAGATCAGGGAATTGGGATCTTCTCTCTTCTTTTCCCCTTCCTGCCAGCAGGATCCTCCTTGCAAAGTTCCTTTCCAATACTGTATGGCTGGCTATTCATCTATTTCAGGCAGGGGTAGTGCTTTTTTCTCTCCTTTCCTTCGGTGATTTCGACCATGGAGTTGTGAAAGGTGCCTTGTTGGGATTGGGGATCTATGGACTCCTGATCCTCGGTATCGGAGAATGGGTTTCTACCCTCGGGAAAGGTCTCCTCCTTTCCTACCTGTTAACCCTGGGGATTCTCCTTGCCCTTTTACTCCTCCCTTTCTGGGGAGGAAGATTCCCTTTCCCTGATCGTTTCCTTGACCTTGTACGCTACCTTTCCATTCCTCACCATCTGGACGGTTTTTTTCGAGGAAAGATCCTCCTTAGGTCGTTAGGATTTTTCCTGGGGGGTATAGCGATATTCTTCATCCTTTCCCTGCAGACTGTAAAGGGCGAGAATCGCATCATAAGTTTCATGCAGATCCTTCTGGTGGTACTTCTTGTTTGGAATCTTTCCCTACAACCCCTCGGCTTCGACTGGACAGATAAGAAAACCTACACCATATCCACCGTAACTAAGAAGGTCCTTTCCCACCTGGAGGGGAGAGTTCTTATCAGTTACTTCGTGTCCCAACCACTGACTCTCCGGTCTGCCCAGCCGGAACGGATTATAGAACAGCTTCGTTCCTATGTTGGGGAGGCGGAGAAGGTTGATCTGCGTATCAAGTATCCTGAAAGTACAGAGGAAATGCGGCACCTTATGCAGGCCGGTCTCA
The DNA here is from genome assembly GCA_937991975.1 of uncultured Spirochaetales bacterium. GTDB lineage: Bacteria > Spirochaetota > Spirochaetia > DTKZ01 > DTKZ01 > DTKZ01. The sequence goes on from CALKLC010000133.1 coordinate 3,309, forward strand.
GAACGGATGCCGATGGGTACTGCAGTGGGATCATTCTCGAGTACAGGAATGAACTGGAAGTGATTCCCTGGATTACAGAACCTGGAAATGTGGAGTACCTCCTTACTACCCATCTCCTCCGATTGGTGGATCCTGCCAGACGAACCATAGGGATTCTTCGAGGAGATTCTGAGGAAGCAGAGTCAGAAGGATTGTACCCCCTTTTAAAGGCAACGGGGTTCGTGCTCGTAGAAGTCCAGGAAGTTCTGGAGCCCCCCCCTTCTGTCTCGACGATTCTTGTGCTTCAGGGAGAAAGATTACCTCCCCGGAAGGTCGAGATGCTTGATCGATTTCTCGAAAGAGGGGGAAGTCTCCTGGTATTTCTCGATCGAGTAAAGGTGGACCGGGAACAGAACCTGAAGGCTATCCTGTATCCTGCCTCTGATATGCTCGAACGAATCCAAAAATGGGGAATTACCGTATCTCCTGGATTGATCCTGGATCGATCGTCCCTTTTCCTTCCAGTGCAGAGGGGTGAAGGGAAGGAGGCGGAGCGTTTCACCCTTCCCTATCCTCCCTGGATCAGGGTAAAGGGAGATGGGTTCGATCGGGAACACCCCATCACGAGGGGACTCTCCACATTCCATCTGTTTTGGGCAAGCCCCCTTATGGTTCGGTCCCTTCCCGGTGTGCGGGCTTCTGTTCTTGCCCGGACAAGTGCCGAATCCTGGGTGGTGGAGGAACCTTTCCCCACAGATCCTTATGAAGCTCAGAGTTCCGTTGTTCGAAGTGTGGATAGGAAGGGAAGCTATCCTGTAGTTGTTCTTGTGGAAAGAGGGACTTCGAAGCTCATCCTCGTGGGAGACAGTCAATCCATGGGGGATCTACTGGACAGTACGAAAAGTTATGAAAACTATTCCTTCCTGTTGAATGCTCTGGAATGGCTTTCCGATCCCAGGGGGCCTATAGAGATTCGGAATCGATTTTTACGGGATAATTTCCTGGTAATAGCTGGAGAGGAAGACCCATCGGTTCAACTCTTTTACAAAGTACACCTATTCCTTTTGCCTGGAATTATCTTTGCAGGGTTAGTATGGCAGAAGGTCCGGAAGAGGAAAGGATGAAAAAGTTGCAGGGTAGAACCCCCTTAAACCTTTTAGCTTCAGCCTGTGGAATTCTCGGCATCCTTCTACTGGTACAGTATGGGATCGTCTATATGTATGAGAGGGATCGACCTATCCATGTATCCTTTCTATCCTA
>CALKLC010000134.1 GCA_937991975.1 uncultured Spirochaetales bacterium
GGATAAAAATCGTCTGCTACATGAAATACAGAAGCACCTGAAGATAGGGAACTGCCAGATACACCGAAAAAAGTATGAGCAGGATATAGCCGCCAATTTGAAGGTAGGCGGGGAATCGTTCGAAGGAAGAGTGGGAGTTCAGGTAACGCTTTATGAGAGTTTCCCTACCAAACCATCCTAGGTAGGCAAACGAGATAAGTATCAGTCCTGATCCTCCGGACATACTCGCTACTGCAAGTATCCCAAGATCTATACGATTTAAGGTTCCTGCAAGGAGGAGGATCAAAAAGGCACCAGGACAGGGGTACAGGCCAGACAGAAGCAGAGCGCTGAAGGAAAGAGACGGAGAGGGAGCATTATGGGAACATGCTTGTAAATCTCGAAGAGTATGGATAAGGAGCCCAATACCTACCCCAATAAGTAGTAGGTAGGTTAAAGCCTCCATATAGAAAGTGACGGTTTCAGCAATACCCGATAGAAGACCCGAAACTTTGTGAAACAACAGGTACACGCCAATAGAAGTGGTTCCATGCAAAAATGCAATACCTATCCCTGCAAAAGCAGGCTCCCAGGCAGGGGCACGCCGACTGACGTATAAAGAAAATAGGATTGCTTTTCTATGACCGGGCCCAAGTGCATGGAGAATTCCGTACAGGAAGGCTGTAGCTAATACAGAGGCAATTTGCAAAGGGGAAGGTGTATCCCCAAGCGCGTATAGGAACTCTCCCAACTGTCTGGATACGTATGCCTGCCGTATCCGCAATGCTGGATGAAGGGGAGTAGTTTTATGACGTGGTAAAAGGTGGGTTTCTGTTTGGGATTCAGAAGTTCCAGGTGTTAGAAAAGGATTCCCTTCTGCCGGCGGGGGTAGGATGGAAATTACAATAAAGAAGAGTATCGAAGTAAAAATGAACTTATGAAGAGCCATACGTAATCTTTATTTCTTTCGGATAGAAGGTCATGAGACCTTTACGCCATTCTGTGTAGATCCTGGTATCGCTTGCAGGGCTTAGGGGATCATAGTACACCGGATAGTCTCGATTCTCTTGGAGTAAATAGGAGGGTTTCACATAAGCAGGATCGTATGTTAACTTCACTGGAGACTTCTCTCTAAACCGTACATCGCAGAAGAATGTATAATCATAAATCGCCACAAATAGGTCGCCTTTGGGAAAGCGAGATAGTTCAACGAAAAAACGGTAAATTACCTGACCGTTCTTTTGTGAGACAGAAAACTGGCTTACTGAAGCGGGACTTGTTCGCTGTTTTCCCTGACGGATAAAGGTGAAATAATGAAAGTTCTTTAGATTACTGAACGCGCTCTGGAAAATCTTTCGAGTTTCTTGTGCATCAAACACTCCGTTCCTGTCGGTGTCAAAACTTCGAATGATATCTGCGCTGAAAAAACGGTCGAATTCCCATTCTACGTAGAAGCCTTTCAGATCGGTCTTTTCCCAAACGAATTCTACAGAGCAATCTATGAATATATGGGGATGAGCGTATAAGGACAGATGCAAGCTAAGAACAAACCCTATAAAAATAAAGATACGCCCCTTCATAAGTGGGATAATATAATTTCTGATTAAAAATAGCAACTAAGAAATACCTATTAGATGAGCCCTAAATACACAAGGCACAGTATATATTTTTGAAGACTCCTATATTCCTGAAGTAAAAGCTTCAAAAACACTGTTACTTCATATAGCAGGAATTCTGATTTTCCTGTATCTTATGAGTATGGGGTTGAGCATGGAACAGTACTCCGAACTCCTCGAAACTGAACTGGAAGAGGCCTTCGAGGTAAAGAATAAACAGGCATTAAGACGGTTTACCCTGCTTCTGGCAAAGAGCTTTCTTTCTCGAGAGGAACATCAGGAGGGCATGGATACCCTGCGAACAGACATACGCTCTATAGCCGAAACCATGCAGAGGGGTTTTAGTGCGATGGAGAGCCGTTTTGAGGCTGTGGAAAAACGGTTTGAGGCTATGGATAAACGGTTTGAGGCTGTGGATAAGCGCTTTGAGGACATGCATAAACTGATCGAAAGCCGCTTCAACGCCGTGGATAAACGCTTTGAGGATGTAAATAAGCGCTTCGAGGATGTGAATAAACGGTTTGAGGATATGAATAAACGATTTGAGGATGTGAATAAACGCTTTACCATGATGTTTGCCTTTATTACGGTTGGGTTCACTTTGCTATCCAGTGTTATTTTGATTTCCGGGTATTTACGGTAATAATCTCTAGAATAGTAATAATCTCTAGAATAAAAGAGAGGTAGACTATGCCTTTTCACTTAGATTTTGAGTTGTTTGACCTGCTAAAAACCCAACTCTATACAGCTGTTGTGGGGGACATTCTGGACACATTGGGACTGTTTCATCAGTTTTTACCCCCTTCCATACAACCGTTAAAGCTAGAGATGAAGGTGGCGGGCAGAGCTATGCCTGTGCTCATGATGGATGTCTATGGAAATCAGAAAGAACCGTTCGGTTTGATGACACAGGCTCTGGATGCGCTACAGCCAGGGGAAGTGTACATTGCAGCGGGAGCACAACATCGCTCGGCAACCTGGGGCGAGATTATGACCGCTGCCGCAAAAGCTAGAGGAGCGGTAGGGGCTGTAGTTTTTGGATATCACAGGGATACGCATCAGGTACTGGAACAAGAGTTTCCCGTATTCAGCCTGGGAAGATTTGCCCAGGACTCCGGGCCTCGGATGAAGGTTGCGGATTTCCGAATCCCTATCGAAATCGATGGGGTGTCCATACAGCCGGGGGACCTGGTGTTTGGCGATCTGGATGGTGTGGTAATCATTCCGAGGGATGTAGAAGAGGAAGTGGTACGGAAAGCGTTAGAAAAATCCAGAGGAGAGAAACTGGTTCGAAAAGAGATAGAAAAGGGGCTAAGTTGTACAGAGGCTTTTAAAAAGTACGGGATATTGTAACGGCTATACATATGCAATCCGCCAGCCCCTCTAGATCAGACTCCAACCAGGGTTCCACACCCCTACATCGTCAGAGAGTGTTCAATACCCCTATTCCTTGCACCTCTGCATTCAAGTTACTGCAGGCCTACCTGGCTGTTGAATTCTTCGATTAATTTGTCGATTTGGGGCGTCAACTGCTGGATGGAAGTCCAGTAATCCTTCCTGTACCATTGATCGTTCAGTTCCTGTAAGGATTTTCCCTGCTGCTCGATCCAGGTGAAGTACTTCAGGTTGTGGATTCGTAGCCTGTCGTAGTATCCCAATTCCTGCACATGATCGATCCCCTGGCGGAGAAGAGAGTGATGATGAACTGTTGCGGCGTTCTGTACCGTGAATGGGCCGAACTGTTCTCGGAGTTCTGCGATGCGGGAACGGTACAGTTCCATGGAATCCGTCAGGACCGTCACTACCACATCTTCCTCGGTAAGTTCATAGTACCTGGCAAACTTAATGGAGGCTAACAGGTTCCCGATGCCCGAAATTCCTACCAGATGGAGGGATCGGACAAAGGGTTCGGCCACTCCCGCAGAAACCAGATACTCTTTTCCAGCTTCTTCGTTGAAGAGGCGGAGGATCTCCATGCAGTCCTGGTCGTCGATGGCGGCAATGAAATCGGTATTCTTCACATTGTGGATCCAGGGAACGTGTTTGTCTCCGATCCCTTCGATTCGGTGGCCGCCAAAGCCGTTCCGAAGGAGAGTAGGGCACTGGAGGGCTTCCGCAGCTACGATCTTACTGGAGGGGTAGAGCTGTTTCAGTCTGTCCCCTGCCGCAATGGTACCTGCAGAACCGGTAGAGGAAACGAACCCCGCAAAGTTTACCGATTTTGCGGAGGCAGGAGAGCCGTTGGAGGCAGGGGAGCCGTTATTTGTAAGGGATTCCAGTACTTCCTGTACTGCTCCGGCAGTAACTTCATAGTGCCAGAGGTAGTTCCCGAACTCTTCGAACTGATTGAATATGACAATGTCATCGCCGCGGGTTTTCCGCAGTTCCCAGCATTTGTCGAAAATCTCTTTCACGTTGCTTTCACAGCCAGGAGTGGCAATCACTTCTCCGGCCACGGTTTTAAGCCACTCGAAACGTTCCCGGCTCATCTGTTCGGGAAGGATAGCGATGGAATCGCATGCCAGAAGCGCGGAATTGTAAGCACCGCCGCGGCAGTAGTTCCCTGTGGAGGGCCAAACCGCTTTTTGCCGGGTCGAATCAAATTGGCCTGTGACAAGAGCCGGGGCCAGACAGCCATATGTAGCTCCTACCTTATGTGCACCGGTAGGGAACCATTTTCCCACCAGCGCGATAATCCGTGCTCGTGTACCGGTAAGTTCACGGGGGAACTCCAGATAATTTACTTTTCCGAAAAGACCGTTTCTTTCTTTCGGTTCATTGTGCCAGTTGATTCGGAAAAGGTTGACCGGATTTACATCCCATAAACCCACGCGGGAGAGTCGTTCTTTTATTTTTTCTGGAATCGTGCCG
>CALKLC010000135.1 GCA_937991975.1 uncultured Spirochaetales bacterium
GACGAACCTAAGTACCTCTATTTGAAGGATAAATACCTGCGTGCATAGCGTATTCCTTGACACCGACATAATCCTTGATCTCTTCCTTCGCCGCGAACCGCATCATGCGATCGCGCTCAAATTATTTTCCCATCTACGAAGGTCTAAAACCAGGTGCGTGACATCTCCTGTAGTTGTGGCGAACCTTTACTATCTGCTGGCAAAGCTGCGAAACAAGACTTACGCGCTGGAGCGAATACGACGGTTACGAACTGTTTTGGATGTTGCAAATATAGATAAGAACATAGTTGATGCGGCACTTGCGGCGCCGGGTAAAGACTTTGAAGACAGCCTCCAGTACCAGTGCGCTCTGCACAATCGTATCACCACCCTGATAACCCGTAATACGAGGGACTTTCCGAAGGATAAAATCTCGGTTCTGAATCCCACCCATTATCTGCGTATGATATAGCGAAATTACTTCTGGAATGAGATGCGTTCACTCCTGTCTGTGCGGGCCACTGAATCGCAGGAAGCGAGGTTCGTAACCTTGCAGCCTGCAGGGGAGTTGCGTCGAGGGTTGGATCCCGGAACCCGAATGGAGTCGTCGGGGACCAGGCACCCCAGCTTCCGTTCTTTTTTGCCCGGCAGCGCGCGTAGTAGGAGCCCTCGAACCTTACACTGGTGGAACCGAGATCGGTAAGTAAAATATTTGAAGGGTAGTTTGGATGTTCAAAGAATACGGTGGTGTGTAAAAAGAGAAGGTACCCCCTGGACCTACGCAGATTCAGCGGCTCTGTGTAGAATAAAACAGGGAATCAAGCCCACGGCTCGGAAGTATCCGACACCGGTGAAGACTGTGCGGAAGTTCGTTGTTAGGAAGTGAATAAGAAAGCGGGGCTGCAGGAGAAGAATCGTCGACCGCACACCTTGATCCGTGCGACCAAGCCCTGGGTGCAGTGTAAGCTGAAGCAGGAGGTGGAGAAGCTGCAGCAGGAGCGCAAGCGGAAGCTCGCTTCTCGGTTGCAGATGATATGGGGGACGGCCGGCGAACGCATCCAAGGTTACAAGGCAAACAGAAGAGCGCTTCTCGGTTGCAGATGACATTCCTGGATTGTACTCGGAGTATATCCACCACCGCGTGCCGAAATACCCCTGTACGGCCCGTTAGAGTGCGTACGGGGACGCTGTGTTTCGCTAATGTGCGGGAGAAACGCGTGACGAATGCAGCGGTGTGCCTGATTATCAGGCTTGGTTTAGCTGCAAGAGACACAATAGCTACAAAGGGGATACGCCATTAAACCTGGTTCGAGAAAGGTGTCCAGGACTACCCGCAGAGACGTTGGTGTTTCCTCCGGTAGTGCTTGACAACCTGCTGGGGCAGTACAACGATGAGTTCACTCAGCGGGATGGGTAGGTCCAGGTGGCAACCTGTGGATTCAAATACCATGTCCATCCAAGACTAGGGGATGCCAATGCATCTATATAGTAGATCTGCCTGTTACCTCAAATACCCTGAGATCAGAATCAAACTGGAGAGAAGGGTGAATCCAATGGAAATAAACGCGAACATCATAGTAAAACGTTTGTTTACATCATCAAAGCGCTTATTTACATCTTCAAATCGCTTATTTACATCTTCAAATCGCTTGTTCACATCTTCAAAACGCTTATTTACATCTTCAAAACGCTTGTTTACGTCCTCAAACCGCTTATCTACAGCATCGAAACGGCTTTCTATGAGACGGTGCATGTCTTCAAACCGCTTGTCCACGGCCACAAACCGGCTTTCCATTACTTCAAAGCCTCGTTGCATCGTTTCCGCCAGCGACCGTATGTCTGTCCGCAGTACCTCCATGCTTTCCCGATGCTCTTCCCGTGAAAGAAAGTTTCCCGCCAGAAGCAGAGTAAGCCTTCGCAATGCCTGCTTACTTTTTACCTCAAAGGCTTCTTCAAGTTCTGTCTCGAGAATCTCAGCGTACTGTTCCATGCCCAGTCCCATACTGTATAAAATACAGGAAAATTCACTTTCCTTCCATACAGAATAACGCTTCTTTGCAAACTTTTGCTTCAAAAAATGCGCAAAATCATGTCATCTAGTTTACAGATAGGGCATAACAGCTCCTCCCTAACAAAAGTTACCTCTTAGCGAACCCTGGTTACGTTTTGAACCTTCTTTTTTCGTTTGTTCCGCGGCGCGCAGGAATGATGTCGGGAATTTTTCTGCAAAGTACAAAGTTTACGAAAGTGTAACTCTATTCAGTAAATATAGTTAAATATTCATTTAACCATGCGCCCAATCGAAACCATATACTGAAACAACATCCCAACACCTGGCATACAAATTGCCTTAATTCATTGGAGGTTCGCATGATAAAAGCAATTCAATCCGGACTATCAATTTTCTTTGTCTCGCGTAGTTTCTTTTGCTTCCTCTTGCCTGTATCTTCCCTAAGCAATTATCTGCCGAATAAAAGGAGTTTAATGAAAATGATGTCATCTGACAGGGTAGCAATCGTGTTGACGCTGATCATTCTGTCATTCTCTGCTGCGGGCTGTGATCTTTTCGGAAAAGACGAAGAGGCTGTAAAAAAATATGATTATGTTTTTATTAACGACACGTATTACTCTGTTACGGTCAAGCCCGACGGTCAAACAAGCTGGAGCGAATTCACCCTGTCTCCAAACACGCAGAAAACTGTGAGCATTCCGGAAACGCGCATTCTATTTAAATACAATCAGGCGAACTTCATTCTCTGCGATAATTCCGTTACCGGGAAACTGCGGTTCTATAACCGTACCATGCTGATGATAAAGAATTCCTCCTCTGCGTACATAGACTTTGTCAAATGGAGGGAATACTATTTCGGAAATGATCTTGTGTGGGATACGGTACTTGGCAAATACGTGTATGGTTTAAAACCAGGCAGCGCTTATATAAATGAGGTTACTCCTGGTTCCGACTATGTCTATTTCTACTTCACCACCGGCGGTACTCGATTCAGAACAACCACCCTTGTTTCCGTAGCGAAGGAAGAGCAGAAGACTTTTACTTTCGTAGATACCACTATCATCGTACAGGCTTCTTTTGTCGGTGGGAAACCGGGCGATATTCACGAAATACCCATAATGATGGACGTTGAGCCCGTACCGGGTACTGGGGACGAAGACAGAACAAAAGAAGCCTCAGCTGCTACTTCAGAACCCCTCGATGCTCCAGCGGGAACCTCCCCGCTGCAGGACCCGGCACAGACCACAGACGGAAATACCGTGTTCGCCGGTATGCAGGGTGCGGGGGAATAAAAGAATGGAATCGGTCGGCAGCCGTGCGTAAAGGGGAATCCTAATTTTCCTGTACTTTTTATGGATCTCTTCTTTGACCGCCTGCAGAGGAGGGTTAGCCGGGCTTGCATTCATCTCATACAAACCGCTCTTTGATTACATCATGAAGGCCTTCATCACTCCCCCTCTTCCCACAGCTCAGGGATCCGGGAAGCCCGAACGAACCCTTCGATGGCCTCGTACTCGGCCAGGCCCAGCTTGTCGTACAATCGAGCGGTTTCCCGGTTCCGTTGTTCGGATCTCTGCCAGAACTCCCGCTGGTCATGCCCCGGGAACAGGGCCTTATCCTTCTGGGATTGGTGTTTGAAGATGGCGTACCGCTTCTTTAATAGTTCCTGGGGGGAAAGGGGAACTGCCATTTCGATTTCTTCCGGACCCCATTCCTGCCAGGCTCCCCGGTAGAGCCATACTTCGCAGGTATGGTACCAGGGTTCATCCTGTACCTGTCTGAAAGCCTTTAAGAGAGCGGTTAGGCATACCCGGTGGGTACCGTGGGGATCGGACAGGTCACCGGCCGCGTAGATCTGATGGGGTTTAACTTCCCGAAGGATCCCCAGAATGAGGGCGATATCTTCCTCTGAGAGGGGTTGTTTGGCTACTCGACCGGTTTCATAGAAGGGCATGTTGAGGAAGTGTACCCGTTCCAGCGGGATCCCGCAGTACCTGCAGGCAGCGATGGCTTCGCTTTTTCGAATCAGCTGTTTGATGGCTATTACATCGGAAGAATCAGGCTGGCCGGGTTTCTTTTCCTTGAGAAAAGTTTCGATCCGCCGATGGATCGCGGAAGACACCGCGCTGTCCATCCCAAAGAGGATGCTGAACTCTTCGGCAAATTGGGCAAACCGCAGGGCGTCGGAATCGAACACAGCGATACTACCCGAAGTCTGGTACACGGTGTGGACCTCATGACCCTGCTGCACGAGCCGGAGCAGGGTCCCTCCCATAGAGATCACATCATCGTCCGGATGGGGAGAGAACACGAGGATCCGCTTGGGAAAGATCTCGTCCGTTGCCCTGCGCATTTCACCGGCTCTGCGTGCAGGGGCAGGTTTGCCTCCGGGCCATCCGGTGATGGTGTCCTGGAGGGAGCGGAACACTTGAATGTTGATATCGTAAGCGGGGCCCTGTTCTGCCAGGAGCCCTTGGAGGCCGTGTTCGTTATAATCCTCGTCCGTGAGTTTCAAGATCGGTTTTTCTACCTTTCGGGCGAGCCAGATTACAGCCTTTCGGATAGTGGGAACATCCCATGGGATTTCCCCGAGGAGCCAGGGGGATTGAATGCGGGTCAAGCGGGCCGAGGCGGAGGGGTCAATTAGAATCTGGGTGTGGGGGTGTTCCTGAAGGTAACTGGCAGGCACATTGGGAGTGATAGGCCCTTCCACGGCCTTCGCAATGATTTCTGCCTTGTGCTCCCCGAAGGCGAGGAGGAAGATCCTACGGGCTTTTAAGATCGTCTCGATCCCCATGGTCAACGCCCGGCGGGGTACGTACTCTTCGCCGAAGAAATCGCTCGCCGCATCGATCCGGGTAAGCTTGTCCAGGTGGATCAACCGGGTACGGCTATTCCGGGAAGACCCCGGTTCGTTGAACCCGATGTGCCCTGTCCGGCCGATCCCCAGGATCTGGATATCGATCCCTCCCAGGGAAGCGATTTCCTGTTCGTACTGTTCGCAGTGGGCCTGGACCTGGGAAAGAGGAACTTCCCCATCCAGAAGGTGAATGTGAGAGGGAGGAATATCCACATGCTGGAAAAAGTGAGTATGCATGAAGTGCCAGTAACTCTGCGGCTCCTCCCGCCAAATGGGATAGTATTCGTCCAGATTGAAGGTGAAGACGTTCCGAAAGGAAAGACCTTCCTGCCGGTGTAGACGAATCAGTTCCCCGTAAATGCCCAGCGGTGTGGACCCTGTGGCAAGCCCCAGCACGCAGGGTTTCCCTTCCTGGCCGCGGCTTCGGATAAGCCCCGCTATCTCCTGCGCGACCCAGCGCACCGCTTCTTTCGAATTTTTGCAGATCCGGGTGGGGATTTTCTCTCCTCCAGTGAGACTATCCGATCCCATACAGGTGCCTCCTATACCTGTCAGCATAGTTGAAACAATTCTTCTTGACAAGGGCCTAAAACCCTATTTAAACTAAAAAGAGTGAAATTTTATTTCAGATGCACTGGGGCTCTATCAAATCCCTCCATTGACGGAGAGATCCTTTTATTTTAATACTGGTCATATGCATGAATTGTTTTTTCTTGTAGAAGAAGACCCGGAAGGGGGATATACGGCA
>CALKLC010000136.1 GCA_937991975.1 uncultured Spirochaetales bacterium
GTATCCTCCTTTGTACGCAGTACAGCGGAGAAGTTCGGTGGAATCTACGGCCTGGTGAACAATGCAGGGATCTCCCGGAATAAACCCATCCAGGAGATGACAATCGAAGATTGGTCCACTGTTCTGGGGGTAAACCTGACAGGCCCCTTCTTACTGACAAAGCACGCATCACCCTATCTCGCAGCGGATCGGGGTGCGATCGTGAATATCTGTTCCACGCGAGCGCTGATGTCCGAACCAAACACGGAAGCTTATAGTGCCTCGAAGGGAGGACTATTGACCCTCACTCACGCGTTAGCCATGAGTTTGGGACCTAAGGTGCGGGTCAATGCCATCAGTCCTGGCTGGATCGAAGTTTCCGCGTATAAAAAGTCTTCGATGCGGAAAACACCCCAACTCTCGGAGGCGGATCACACCCAGCATCCGGGAGGCAGGGTAGGGGAGCCTTCTGACATTGCGCGGATGGTGCTCTTCCTCCTGGATCCCGCAAACTCCTTCATCACCGGTCAAAACTTTGTGGTGGATGGGGGCATGACAAAGAGGATGATCTATGTATAGAGGAGACAAGCAAGATGGATCGTTTAGATGAATTCCCTGACCAAGGAAAGTATGAGCCATATAGAAAGGGTAGTGAGCAGCGAACAGATTTAGCAGTGAGTGCCGCGTTTGATCGAATCACAGGTGCGTTGTACGGTCTTGTAGTGGGGGATGCCCTGGGAGTCCCTGTGGAGTTCGAGGATCGGGAACGTCTTTCAGAGGATCCTGTTAGGAACATGCGGGGATGGGGAACTCATCAACAACCTCCTGGTACCTGGTCGGACGACTCATCCCTTGCCCTCTGCATGGTGGATAGCATCCTGCATGCGGGGTGGAACTTAGAAGATCAGGGGAAACGGTTCTGTCAATGGCTCTACGAAGGGTACATGACCCCCCATGGGGAAGTGTTCGATGTAGGGGGAACAACCTATCAGGCCCTATCCCGGATCCGCATGGGAGTACCTCCTGTAAAAGCGGGGGGAAGAGCGGAAATGGATAATGGCAATGGATCCCTTATGCGTGTCTTGCCTGCGGCGCTGTATTTTTCCGATGCACCGATAGAAATGATGATTCGCTCGCTATCCGATGCCTCGTCCCTTACCCATGCACACCCCCGGAGTCGGCTAGCCTGTGTGCTATACTCCTTTGTGGTACGGGAACTGCTCGGACGGGACACTTTTGGGGAGGAAGAACCGCTTGAAACGAAAGCGGGCAGTGCATGGTTACAAGATCAAGAGCCTCCTCAAGGGGAGGGTAAAATAGGTAAGGCGCATTCCGGGCCTGATGCAGCCTCGAAGCTCCCCCGTAAGGAAGCAGAAGGAAAAAAGACAGCAGGGAAAGCGGTACAGCGGGCCATTCAAAGGGCTGCCGATGCCCTTACCCATCTGGCCAGGGAGGGGGCCATCCCACAGGACATGCAGAGGGAAATGCCCTATTTCCAGCGTGTCCTAGATGGAAGCCTGATCACTGCTGGTGCAGAGCAGATTCGTTCTGGGGGTTACGTAGTGGATACCCTGGAAGCATCCCTCTGGTGCGTGGCTACCAGCAACTCCTTTGTAGAAGCCGTACTGAAAGCGGTAAATCTGGGGGAAGATACGGACACAACAGGGGCCGTTGCAGGAGGCCTTGCCGGAGCTCTTTGGGGAATGGGCGGTATTACCGATGAATGGATCCAGACTTTAGCCAGAAAGGAAGATCTTGAATCGTGGTTTTCTCGGTTTGCGGACCTTTTAGTAGCACCTGTCCCTTTCTCCGATTCCTACTGGGTTTTACCCGGAAAACTGTTAGCGGGGGAGTACCCCCGCACAAAGGAGTATGAAAAGAGCCGATTGAAACTCCAATCTCTGTTAGATAGCGGAATTACCGCTATTGTGGATCTGACCGTAGAAGGCGAATCACCCTATGGAGTTCCTCTTAAACCATACCATTCCCTTATCCAGGAAATAGCTTCTAAACGAGGTACACACATCGAAATAAGGAGGTTCCCGATTCCCGATGGGGGAACCGTTCCTCCCGATGCCCTTCGAGGAATCCATCGATGGATCGATTGGGCATTAGAGAATGGACATTCTGTTTATGTCCACTGCTGGGGCGGGCATGGAAGAACAGGGTTGGTTGTAGGGACATGGCTTGCGGAACATGGATTTCTATCGGGTAAAACCGTTTTCGAAGGATTAAGATACTTCAGGCGGCGAATTAGCGATCCAAACCACCCTTCTCCGGAGTCCCACGCCCAGCGTGAGATCGTGGAGAACTGGAAATCGGGCGGAAGGCGTTCTTAGGTGTAAGCTTAGTCGTATCGGCGCAGTACTGAAAGCCGTCTGGGTTTTTTAACCTAAATCTCACATTAGTTTAACCTTTTTTAAACGATTATTCTTGATCTTTCTCCGCAGGAGGAACTCTTGATACGAATCGCCTACTCCTGCGCAGGAGAAGGGTTTGGGCATGCAGCCCGTCTTGTTGCGCTGGCACCCTATCTTGAAGAGCGTTACCAGATGATCTATTTCGTCCCACCCCACTTACGTAGATTCATCCAGGATAAGATTCCCTTCGGGAGATTCGAGGATCTTCCTCACTTTGCCTTCGAAAAGAAGGAGGATCGTGTCCGCTTTTGGGCCACTGCAAAAAAAACTGTTCCCCAATTATTCTCCTTCCCAAACGCAGTGAAGAGGTATGGGGATAGATTAAAAGAACTGCAGGTTCAGGCTGTTATTAGTGACTACGACCCATACCTTTCCTGGGCTGGAAGGATGGCAGGGATTCCTGTGTTTCAGATGAACCATCCGGGGATCATTGCCCGCACTGTAGTTCTCAACCCGATGGGTTGGTTACCCGCTTTGACCTCTCTGTTTCTGGAGGGGCCATGGACAGATCGGGTGCATATCTCTTTCTTTTCAGGAGATGTGGGGCCCTTGTATCGTAGATCCCTCTTCCAGTATCCTCTACGGGATGAAGGATACCTCCTTGTGAATTTGAAACCTTCCTATCGGGAACCAGTTTTGCGGATTTTGCGTGAGTTTCCGAATGTACGTTTTCGATTATTTCCTGCCGCGGGGGAAAACTTCGACGAGGCATTGGCAGGTTGCACGGCCGTACTTTCATCGGCGGGACACCAGATCATCTCGGAAGCGCTGGTTCTTTCTAAGCCAATCCTTGTGATTCCCCAGAAGGGCCAAATGGAGCAATGGTTGAATGCTAAGATGCTACGTCGCACAGGAAGAGGAAATTTCACTACCTTATCTCGACTTAAAAGGGACTTACCCCGTTTTATAGAGCAGCTGGATATGTATCGAGTCCCAAAACCTCTTCCTCCTGGTTTCACCCTGCAAGACGGCACCAAAGCACTGTTAGAACGGATCAATGAGTTCCTCAAACAGAATCGTATACCCACCAGCGTTCCCAGGTTGATACCTACCCACACGAAACCATGGAAATCCATCTACCCGATCCTGGACCGATAGTTCATACCATTGATCCCACATTTCTCTCGTACACGATCGATATCTCTTACTTACTTGGAGGCCGATGGTGGGGATCGGAGAAACGTAGTTGCCGATCCCTTGGCTCCGTACAGGTTCCCCCCCTGGATTTGAAGAATCCTGATCTAATCCGCTGGGCTTCCTATTTATCACCAGCCTACCTGAGGATCGGTGGTACCGAAGCTGACAGAGTGTATTATCGACTGAAGAAAAAAGATCTCCCTCCAGAGAAGCCTAATATTTCTTACCAGCTGGTATTGAAGAAAAAACAGTGGAAACGGATCCTATCATTTACCAAGAAAGTAGATGCGAAACTTTTGTTTACTCTGAATTGTGGGTGGGCAGATCGGACAGAGGACGGTGAGTGGGAAAGCACGAATGCTCAGCGACTTATTGCCTATACTGCACGAAAAAAGCTCCCTGTAGTGGGATGGGAACTGGGAAATGAAGTGAATGGATATCCTTTTATCGAAGGGCTCCGATATCGAGTGTCTGCAAGCCAGTATGTAAAGGATTTCGAGAAGTTTTCCCGTCTGGTCAAGGAGCTGCATCCAGGGGCTAAAGCGGTTGGACCTGCTTCTGCCTTCTGGCCGAAACTGGGAGAACCTCATCCTATTATTCCAAAGCTCCTATTTTCAGGGGCTATGGCTAAAGACGATATAGTAAGCTGGCATTACTATCCCTTCCATTCAAGACGAGGAAGAGTGGCTGTTCGAAGAGCACGCTTGCGGAGTTGTCTTGTGCCGGAAGTGTTTGCGGAAGGGGGAAAGTATGGGGAAACATTACGGGAAAAAGCCGAAGGCCGAGAGATTTGGTTAACCGAGACAGGACACGCCCTTTATGGGGGTGAACCGGGTCTTTCGGATACGTATGTATCCACTCCCTGGTGGTTGGACTTGCTGGGTCGAATGGCTAGGATAGGCATTCAATGTGTGTTCCGTCAGACTCTGGTTGGTTCAGATTACGGTCTTCTGGATCCAGAGACCTTTGATCCCCGTCCCGATTATTACGCTTCCTTTCTCTGGAAACGACTGATGGGAGGGGGAGTAGTTCGGTTACCCCCCTCTCCCTTAAAAAAACTCCTGTGGTACTGTCACACCACCGAGGGAAAGAAGAAGAGTGTTACTTATTTAATTATAAATCTTGATAAGAACCCTGTGTCTATCGCCACAGACGGTTCTATACGGTCTCAGTACGTACTTAAATCCGCAGGCCCCCTAACTTCCCACTATCTCTTGCTAAACGATATACTGGTAGAACCTGATGTAGTAACCAAGTGGCGGAAAAGGCGCACAAAAGAAAAATACCGGACGCAGGAGGTTTCTGCTCCGGTCGTTATTCCGCCTTCTGGCTGTGCTTTTCTTGTGGTACGTTTTTAGCTGTTAAGCGCCCTGATTGCAGCATGGGTGGCAAGAACAGTCACAGCAGGGCGATTGATGTCTTAATAGACTTTTGTTGATTGTGTAGGTTAAAATCTCATATATAATAATAAGCATGCGCATAATAGAGTACCACACCCGTAACCATGCGTTTGTACCTCCCATGACGCTGAGAGTTGATGCGAATTC
>CALKLC010000137.1 GCA_937991975.1 uncultured Spirochaetales bacterium
GAGGAGGTATTTGGGGATATTATCTCCATACGGGTGATTCTCTACAGTGATATTGCCGACACTGTCCTCTACGATAAGGAAACGATGGGAACTACCAGTGAGCTGGAAATTCTGGTGGATCAACTCATTCCAGAGCTAATCACCGTTCTGTTAGGGGAAGAGTGGGGCACATTAGAAGTTGTTGTCCAGCCGAAGGATGCAGGAATTTTTCTCAACGGAACCCTCGTAGGAATCGGAAAGGTGAGGAAACCCTACCTCCCTGTAGGTGTCTACCGAATAGAGATTCAGAGGCCGGGTTATCAATCCATTACCGAGGAGCTTTCTCTTACCTCCAGGGAACAGAAAAAAATGGAAATCACCATGGAAGCGATTTATCTCGAACCTTTTCGAATTGCCTCCCTCCCTCCTGCTGCCACTTTCTATTTGGAAGCCGAGAGGAAAGGAGATACTCCTATTTCGCTGGAAGAGGCCGCAGTGGATTCTATCGGCAGAATCGAAAAGGAAGGATACAAATCCTTCGTGTTCCCATTGAAAAGCCAGCCCCGGGATCTGGATGTGACATTGCCCAAGGATCTGTTTCGCTGGAAAGATCGAATCGAGAGAAAAAGGGAAGACTTCTATCGAGCCTTTGGATGGTTTGTCCTTTCCTTGCCTCTCCCCATCCTACTCTATGGATACTATGAAAATGAATCTTTTCGGTATATACAGTATGTGAACAGTAACAAATACGATCCAACCGAAGCAGGAAAATGGTCGGATCGTCTGAATGGGACCTACTATGGGTATCTGGGTACCCTGTTTTTGAGCAGTTCCTTGCTGGTGAATGCCATCGTTTCTCTGATGGATTATCTACAGACAGGGGAAACTTCGGTGAAATACCCAGATCGAAAGCCATAAGGGAGAAAACCATGCTGAAGACGCTGGGACTAAAAATCAAGGAACTCTTCCGGGGGAACAATCTGGGAAAAGAGTTCTATGAGGAATTGGAAGACCTGTTGATCGAGGGCGATGTAGGGGCAAATACAGCATTCCGGCTGGTGGAAGGATTACGAGAGGAGGTAAAGAAGCAGGGGCTACGATCCAGGGAGGAGGCTCTACGGGTGTTCAAACAGCAGATCCTTTCCCTCCTGCCCTCGGCTTCTCTGCCGCTGCGACGGGACACATTGAATGTGTTCCTGATCCTTGGGGTGAATGGGGTAGGAAAGACTACCACGATCGCAAAACTCGCTTACTATTATCGTATGGCAGAAGGGGTTAAGGGGATCGTGTTTGCGGCTGCCGATACCTTTCGTGCGGGTGCGATCGCACAGATCGATACCCTTGCGGATAGACTGCAGGTTCGGGTGGTGAAGCAGCTGCCGGGCTCAGATCCTGGAGCGGTCATCTACGATGCATTGGAAAGTGCTAAAGCCAGAGGGGAAACGTTACTGCTGGCAGATACTGCAGGAAGAATGCATAACCGGACGAACCTTGTGCGGGAGCTGCAGAAAATCGATAAGGTGATCACAGGAAGAATCGACGGGGGAACCTACCACAAGATTCTGATACTCGATGCTGTTACTGGTCAAAACGGACTCCAGCAAGCGAGAATTTTTCATGAGGCGGTAAAGATCGATTCCATCATTCTTACCAAATGGGATGGAACGGCAAAAGGGGGGATCATCCTTGCCATTGGGGGAGAATTAGGAATCCCCATATCCTTCTTAGGGGTAGGCGAGAAAGTAACGGATTTGAAACCATTCGATCCTGCAAATTTCGTGGAGAATCTGTTGGAGGGGTTGTGAGGATGCCTGGAAAGCAGGGAAGAGTCTTGATTTTTTTTCTTACTTTCCTGCTGGCTCTTTGTCTTGCCCTTCTGGAAGGGGAAGAAACCGTATTCCTATCGAATGAAATAGGAATGCCGCTGGAACCTTTGCAAAAGAATAAGGAGATGCCCGAATACCGGTTGGTTTTGAAACGATTCCCTACCGGGGAAGTCCGTTCCTTACTGAATCGAGAGGGTATAGAGTTGAAGCGATGGGAAACCAAAATCGGGGCGGGAGGGATCCCTCTGGAGAAGAAGGAGTTCAAGGAAGGTACCCTTCAAAGACGGATCACCTATGATGTAAAAGGGAGGATTATTCGGGAGGAAGAGTTCGAAGGGGATAAAGGAGTCAATACGTTCGAATATCTCTATACAGGGGCTACCTATAGAGGGGTTACTTTCAAACCCTTGCGGGTTGATTCAGGATCTAACGATTCAGGTTACAAAGAAGAGATTCTCTATACACCTACAGGTGCTTTTCGAGGGGTTTATAGGCAGTACGATTCAGGGGCTACCCGGATTACCCTTGCCTCTCAATCGAGGGGAATCCTCCAACGGGAAATATTTCGAGGGGCTGCCATTTCCTTTTTGGCGCGTTACAACGAAAGGGGAGACACGATCTATCAGGAGGTTCGTAAGGAAGGCCTGCCGATCGAGCGTTCGAAATTCTGGTACTCGAATCAGCCAACCTACCATCTCGAAAGAGTGGAATCAGAAAATCTCATTACTGGGAAGCGGAACATGCTCTGGTACTCTTCAACCGGGCTTCTGGAAAGGGAATTGCAAACCATAAAGGGCGTATTCCTTCAGGAGATTCGGTATACCTACCAGGATAACCGGTTGATCCAGAAGGATCTTCGGACACGAGGATCAAGATATCGATGGGAATTCCGCTATTCTGAAGATGGAAGAAAAATAGAGGAAAAGCAGTATGAAAACGAAGCCATCGCTCTCCATATCGATTTTTCTCCTCAGGACTCCTATTCTCGAGTCGAAAGCAGGTACAGGGGAGGAACCCTGGTGATGCGGACTTACTACCAGGAAGATTCGGAAGTATTGGTGGAGTACTATAGGGATGGAGTGTTGCTCCGATCAGTGAAAAAGGGGAGTACTCGTTGAGCAGCTGGATTCTTCTGATAGCCAAACGTTATTTCGTGAGCCCCAGGAAGGGTAGTAGCCATGTCCCCACTTTTCTGTCTGTGCTGGGCATAGCGACTGGAGTAATGACCCTGTATACAGTTCTGGGGGTGATGAATGGATTCCAATTCTCTACCATTGAAGCTATCCTGGAGCTGAACTCTTACCACATCCGTATTTCCGGGGGCATAGAAGATCCATCAGTAATGGAACGCATTCGGAGGATTCCGAACGTACGTTCAGTGTTCCCCTTCTCCGATATGGAAACCTTAATACAGGGGTCGTTCTCAGACCCGCTGGTATGTTCCTTAAGGTTCTTACCTGAGGATATCCTTCAAAAGGATCCATCTTTCAAGAGAATGCTCACAATGGTGGATGGGGCCTTCGATTTAACCGATCCCAGGGGGATTGTCCTGGGGACGGAACTGGCGAGGTACCTCGGTGTCAAGGTGGGAGATACGGTGAGACTTCTCTGGAATGCGGGAAATTTCATTAATCTTGCCCCCCAGATGGAACCTTTCCTCGTGAAAGGAATTTGGAAAAGCGAATACTACGAGTACGATGCGGGATGGGGGTTCCTACCTTTTAGAAGTCTCGATCCCCTAAATCTTTCCTCACCCCCTGAGGTTCCAGTAACCCTGGGGATCAAATTGGTAAACCGCTTCGGGGATGAATCGGTTCGACGGAGTTTAGAAGGGATTTTGCCGCCGAATAGAAGGATCACATCGTGGAGGGAATACAACCGGGCCATTTTTGGAGCTCTTCGAATGGAGAAAACCGTCATGATGATTCTGATCGGACTGATTTTCCTCGTCGTTGGGGGGAACATCTACCGGTCCCAGCAAAGGCATATTTCCGAGAGAATCGAAGAGATTGGAGTGCTACGAGCGATGGGAGCTTCGCAGACTGCAATTCAAGGTGTCTTTGTCCTGGAGGGTGCTTTTATTGGGATTTTGGGAGCTGGTATAGGGAGTGCGCTGGGGTTGTTCCTATCAGGAAGGATCAATGATGTATTTAGACTGACAGAGAAAGTAGTGAATACATTATTCCTCCTGGTGAATCTCTCTTTACGGATATCCTTATTTTCACCTGCCAACTTCTATATCTCTGAAGTTCGGGCTATCGTCCCTCTATTGGAGGCGTTCCTGATTGCTCTTTTTGCAGTGGTTTCCACCACTTTTGCTGCTTTTATAGCTTCCTACAAGGTGGCTTCTATCTATCCTGTGGAGATCCTTCGGTATGAATGAGATACTTCTAGAGGTGGCAAAGGTACGTAAAGTCTTTACTACGGTGAGTGAGAATCTGGAAGTTCTCAAGGATATTACATTTTCTGCTCCTGCGGGAAGCATAGTGGTCATTACAGGACAGAGCGGTTGTGGGAAAAGCACCTTACTGCATCTCATTGGAGGGCTGGAGGCTGTTACGGGGGGAGTGATCCGTGTGGGAGAGATGGAGGTGAGCAAAATGGGAGAACGGGATCTCACTCTCTACCGAAGGAAAACGCTGGGGTTCATTTTTCAGTTACACCTTCTCCTGAAGGAATTTACCGCCCTGGAGAATGTGGCGATTCCCGCTCTGATAGACGGTGTGCCCAAAACAGAGGCTTTCCAGAAAGCAGCCCACTTATTAAACCAGGTGGGCCTTTCAGGAAGGTTAAAACATTTTCCTCCGGAACTTTCGGGGGGTGAACGACAGCGAGTAGCAGTGGCACGCGCTCTCATCAACGATCCTCTCCTGATCCTGGCCGATGAGCCCACGGGGAATCTGGACGAAGGAAACGCACGGGTCGTACAGGAACAACTTTTCTCACTGGCACGTGAATACCGCAAGACAGTCGTTCTGGTAACCCACGATCGGGAGCTTGCCAGGGAGGGAGACCAGAGGTTCCTTCTCCATGAAGGAGTGTTGCATCCACTATGAGAGTTTCCCTCTTCCTTGCCCTCCGATACCTTTCCCCCTTCAGGACTGGATCGCTACGAAGGATACGGGGAGCTATTCTTGCCGTAGGACTTTCTCTGGTTCCGTTAATCGTGGTCCTGGAGGTGTCCGATGGAATGATCCAGGGAATTACAGCCCGTATCCTGGAAGTAGGTACCTATCACCTCCAGGTCATAGGCCCGTCCACTAGAGATCCGATCGAGGAGGCTACCTTACTGTCCGAACTCCGAAAGGTACCAACCGTTCTTTCTGTTACAGAAGAGTATCAAGGGGTAGGGTTGGTCTACGCAGGAAAAAAAAGCGCGGGTGTGATGATTCGTGCTTTGCCCCCCCGGGTGTTGGAGATAGACCAGGGATTTTCCCGGTTCTTACAGATACTGGATGGTTCTTTCGAGTTAAAGGATCCAGGATCCGTCGTTTTAGGCGCTGAGCTCGCTTCGAAATTGGATGTCCATCCCGGCGATACGGTGAAAGTGGTTACCCCCTACAGCATGGAAGGCGATTCTATCCTGTCTCGGATTTCTACGTTTACGGTAAAGGGTGTGGTTTCTTCAGGGTACCAGGAACTTGACAAACTCTGGTTTTTTATATCCCTGGAACGCAGCAGGATCCTCTCGCCTAGGGCGTCGAGGAAACTGATAGGAATCAAAGTGAAAAGTCCTTTTGGGGGTTTGGGAGCCACCGTACAGGAGGTGTACCGAATTCTCCCAAGGGCCTATAGAATCTACACATGGGAGGAGTTGGAAAGTTCTCGCTACCTTTCCTATCGAACCACTCGATACCTTTTGGTCTTCATCATGGCTCTTATTCTAGCCGTTGCTTCGGTGAACATTTCCTCTACCCTCATATTATTACAAATAGAAAAGAGGGACGAGCTGGCTGTATTGAAAAGTATGGGCCTATCCGCAGAACAGATCACTCGACTATTCTACACCATTGGAGCCTGGATAGGAATTCTGGGGTCTGTATTAGGAGTGGGGATAGGTTTAGCTGTAGCCGTTTCGATTAACGAAATCATAGTAGCTCTCGAGTTCTTGTTGAATAACGGGCGGGAAATGCTCCGGATGATTCTTGGGGGAGCCGGGATCCTTGTGGAGGGATCCCATATCCGAATCCTGAATCCTCAGTTCTACCTGGAGAAAATTCCGATTGTACTCGATTTTCAAGAGGTTATGGGAGCAGCTTTTTTTACTGTCCTATTGAGTGTGCTGGCATCTGTATTGCCGGCCAGGTCTGCAGGGAGATTAAAACCCCTCGAAGTGCTGGTGAAGCATTGATGAGACGATCAGTTATTATGCCCAGTAGGTTCTTCCCTTGGGCCTGTCTGTGAGGTTGTCATAAAGGCGGAAATGCTGTATCTTGTTCCTTGAAGATGGTGTGTGATATTTGTAAGAGAGAAAAAGCGGTGATTCGCATCCGTCAAATGATGGGAGACGAGACAAGAGAACTCCGCCTTTGTGAATCATGTGCCAAAGAGCACGGGATCCTTGGAGCTGGGAAGGACCTGCAGGAAGGAATCGGTTGGCTTCTTCAGGGCCTATTCGAAGCCGTTGCCCCAAAAACTGTAGCGGGAGTTGCTTGTCCCTCCTGTGGGTCACGATTTAGGGATATCCGGGCAAAGCATCAGGTGGGGTGTGCTGAATGCTATCGAATATTTACAAAAGAATTACGGAAACTCCTGGGAATTAAACAGAAAGATTGGATCTATACAGGGCGGTTACCCAAGCGAATCGAGACCTATAAAGTAATTCTCATCGATAGAGCGAATCTGAAAACCCAGTTGGAGGCCGCACTACAGTCGGAAGACTACGAGGAAGCTGCAACGCTCCGCGATCAATTAGCAAGGCTGGATAAGGAGACCGGGGCTACCCGATGAAGGAGCTCAAATTTCCGCCTCCGCTCTGGCTGAAAGAAGAGGGTCCGGAATCCGATATCGTACTGGCAACGCGGGCTACCCTCATTCGCAACCTGTCCAGTTTCCCTTTCGTCCCCACTATTACGGAAGATCAATTGGCAGAGGTAGCTTCGCAGATTGAGGGGGCACTGGAATCCCTGGGACAATTGGAGCATTTTGACCAGTACGAAGTAGAAAAACTGCCCGAGCTGGGGATACGGTACTTGGAAGAAGAAGGTACAATACCGGAAGATTTTCCCCGGGAACAGAGATACCTTTATATACAGGATGAAGGGAGGCTGTTCCTGACAGTCAATGTAGGGGATCATCTGCGGATCGAAAGAAGAAGAGGGGGGTTCAGGATCGAGGAAGGGTTTCAGAAAATCAAAGGGATGGATTTGCTATTGGAAACCCAGCTGGATTATGCCTTCTCAATGGAATGGGGATACCTTACCACAAGGTTGGAGGAGTCTGGGTCAGGGCTTACCTTCGCATTTGTCCTGCATCTACCAGGCCTTTCTATGAAGGATGAACTGGAAACTGTCCAGCACATGATGAGGGATGAAGGTTGTATGATTCGGCCTTTATTCCTTAGCACATCCGCCGATAACGAAACTGTGGCTCTGGGAGAACTGTTCTTACTGGAAGCCTTGCGACTTACAGGAAAAACGGAACAGGAAGTCTGTAAAAAGCTTGAAGAGAAGGTAGGTTCCTTATTACATTATGAGAGGGAAATGAGACAACAGCTGCTGAAAGAGCAGAGATGGAAGCTGGAAGATCGGGTGTATCGAGCACTTGGGGTTCTTGAACGGGCGCGGATACTACAACTGGAGGAGGCGTTGGCTATGTTATCCCTGGTGCGATTTGGTGCATGCAGTGGCTTGGTATCTCCTGCATTGAGGGGAATTATTGCTTCTCTCATGATCGAGAGTTGCCCGGCTCATGTTTCGATGCGGCTGGAGGAATCTGAAAAGAAGGACGAAGAAAGCGAAGCCTTTGAGCGGGCGCGTTATATTAATATGACTTTGAATAGTATAAAGGGGAGGGACCGTGTTTAAAGGTTTGACTCAGAGGGCACAAAGGATTCTAACAATTCTAGCCCAAGATGAGGCAAAGCGATTCCATTCAGAACAACTACTACCAGAACATATTATTCTGGCTATCATTCGGGAAGGGTCTGGATTAGGATATAAAGTCTTACAGAAGGCCTTGATCGATGTGCCGAAACTTCAGGCTGAGATAGAACATGCTCTTCCCAAAAAGAAAGGAGGATTCGTCCTCGGTGATGTGCCTCCCTCTCCAAGGGGAAAAAAGATCCTGGAAGATGCGGCAGAAGAAGCTAGAAACCTGGGGCATGAGTATATTGGAACAGAACATCTCCTTCTCGCATGCTGCCGGGAAGAAGGAAGCGTGATGGCAAGGTTTCTCAGCAGCAACAATATAACCATCGAAACGCTGCGGGATATCGTACTGGAGTTGACAGGGACTTCCACTCAAGCTTCTTCAAAGAATCTATCGTCCGATACGGGGGTGAAAAAGAAGGTCATTCCTCCCCAGGGGAAAAAGGCGACTCCCACGCTGGATGAGTTCTCCCGGGATCTTACCCAACTGGCAATGGAAAACAAGCTGGATCCAGTGATCGGAAGAACCAGAGAAATCCAGCGGGTGATCCAGATTCTGGCTCGAAGAACGAAGAACAATCCTGTTCTTATCGGAGAACCGGGGGTGGGGAAAACCGCTATCGTCGAGGGGCTTGCCCAACGAATTGTGGATGGATCGGTTCCTGATGTCCTGGTAGGGAAAAGAGTCCTTACATTGGACCTCGCATCGGTAATTGCGGGGACAAAGTACAGGGGGGAGTTCGAAGAGCGGTTAAAAAGGATCATGAAAGAGATCATCGCAGCCGAAAACGTGATCCTTTTCATCGACGAGCTTCATACGATTATCGGTGCGGGTGGGGCGGAAGGTGCTATCGATGCATCGAACATGTTAAAACCAGCCCTCTCCCGGGGGGAAATCCAGTGTATCGGAGCTACGACTCTCAACGAGTACAAGAAATACATCGAAAAGGATGCAGCTCTTGAACGCAGGTTTCAGACTGTGTACGTGGAAGAACCTACGGTAGAAGAAACGATCGAAATCCTGAAGGGAATCAAGGAGCGGTACGAGGAACATCATAATGTTTCCTACACTACCGGGGCACTGGAAGTAGCTGCTATTCTCTCCCGAAGGTACATTACCGATCGATTCCTGCCAGACAAGGCGATCGACCTTATCGACGAGGCAGGATCCCGGAAGCGGATTATGAACAATATCCGTCCCTCAGAAGTAGTGGAATTGGAGAAAGAAATCGAACGACTCAACGCCGAAAAGATGGCTCTCGTAACTGCACAGAATTACGAGAAAGCAGCCGCTGTCCGAGATACGATCAAACAGCTCAGAGCGAGGGTGGAGGAACTAAAGAATGAGTGGAAGGTAGCCCTCAAATCCGACCAAAACGTGGTGGATGCATCAGATATCCAGCAGGTGATTTCCGATATCACCGGTATCCCTCTCGCACGGTTGGCCCTGAACGAATCGGAGAGACTCCTCCATATCGAGGAAGAGTTGCACAAACGGGTTATTGGCCAGGATGAAGCGATTCGAACCATCGCTTCTGCCATTCGCAGGTCGAGAACAGGACTCAGCTCTCCCTCTCGGCCTATGGGATCCTTCATCTTCCTTGGTCCTACCGGGGTGGGGAAGAGTTTGCTGGCAAAGACCCTGGCAGAGTACCTGTTTGGCAACGAGGATGCGCTGGTGCGGATCGACATGTCAGACTATATGGAAAAACATAACGTTTCACGTCTGGTAGGAGCACCTCCCGGCTATATAGGGTACGAAGAAGGGGGGCTCCTTACAGAAAAGATTCGGCGAAGACCGTACAGTGTCATCCTTCTGGATGAAATAGAAAAAGCACATCCCGATGTGTTCAATATCCTCCTTCAGGTTTTAGAAGAAGGGCAGTTGCAGGATAATCTGGGGCACACGGTTTCCTTCAGGAATGCGGTACTGATCATGACGTCAAATGCGGGGGCTCGGGAAATCTCGAAAGATTCGTTCCTGGGGTTCCAGCCCCAGCAAGGAGTGCTGGATTATAAGGAAATCAAAGCCTCTGCCATGAACGAACTTAAAAGGTTATTCAGGCCGGAGTTTTTGAATCGTGTAGATGAAATCGTGGTTTTCCATAGCCTGGATAAAAAGCAGGTAGCAGCTATACTGGATATTCTTCTGAAAGAAGTGACCGACAGACTCAAGGAACGAGACATCCGGTTGGATGTAACCCAAAAGGCAAAGGAATATTTGATCGAAAAAGGGTTCGATGTAAAGTTCGGTGCAAGACCGTTACGAAGAACGATCCAGAAGGAAATAGAAGATCCTCTGGCAATGGAGATCCTGAAGCGTCGATTCGATAGTGGGAGTACCGTTATCGTGAGTGTCCGGAAGGGGAAACTGGTGTTCCTCGAAGGACCCAAAGAAAAGAAACCGGCCTTACCAGCCCCGAAGGAAGTGGTGAGCCTTTCGAATTAAGGTTCGAATCGAATAAAGAGACCCGATGGACATGCTGCGTTGCCCTGTGTGCAATTCTACCACATGGGAAGACTTGCACGCATTGGAGCTAAACGTTCCTACCCGATTTCGGTGCATACGGTGCGGAAGGATTGCATCCCTTGGGGCATGCAAGATCTGTGGACAAAAGAATTGGATTCGTAGATCTGAATTATTCGAAAAAGATTCCAAACGTCCTATCGTGCGATACCAATGCGGACAATGCGGTAGGATAGTAGGGTTGTTTCTGGACTCTGAGCTCACCAAGTCTAAACGAACCTTCCTCCGGAAGCTTTGATCAACCTGTTTCGCAGCGCCAGGCCGATTCCTTCAGGGGGGGGATAGAATGCAAGGACGGTATTGATTCCCTCCCTGTCTGCTCGATGGAACTGAAAAAATAAATGCCTTGCATAATCCTGGGTATTTTCGAATACCACAGTCTCGATATTTAGGGCGACGATCTTATCGAAGGTTTCCTTTGACCCGCTCTGTTTTGTACAGAGGATCCTGGTCGAAGAGGGTATTGTAATTAAGGGGTTAAGGATATCCTCCAGTGAGGAAAACAGGTACACAGAGGCTTTTGGCTTGTAATGTGTGTACTTTGTACCGGGTGAAAGGGGCTTTTCCTGAGAGACTTGAGATAGATCGATCACATCGAGTCCAAATTCTTTCCCCAGCTCCAGGAGGGTCTCAAAGGTAACGTACCCCGGCCGCAGGAGTTCCAGCCGGTTCTTGTCTATCCGTATGACAGAGGACTCCAATCCTACCTCGCACATCCTGCCCTTTACAATGGCTGCCACCCTTCCTGCCATGGCATGGTAGGCCATTTCGAAGGTCGTAGGACTGGGCTCCCCTGAAAGG
Organism: uncultured Spirochaetales bacterium; assembly: GCA_937991975.1. Taxonomy (GTDB): domain Bacteria; phylum Spirochaetota; class Spirochaetia; order DTKZ01; family DTKZ01; genus DTKZ01. The sequence continues at coordinate 11,223 of CALKLC010000137.1, forward strand.
TTTGCAGAGGGAGCGGCAATGGGCACTCCGGCATACGAGATCAATCTTCTAGCCTCCTCCAGGGAAGGGATTCTGATGGCCACTGTAGACAAACCGGCGGTAACGATGTCGGGTATTTCAGGGACTTTTGGCAAAACAAATGTAATAGGACCTGGCATACACCGCTCCATCAGTTTTCGATGAATATCCGTCACCTTCTGGGTATAAGCGGGAATCTCCTCCAATGAGGAAAGATGCACGATGAGAGGATTATCAACAGGCCTACCTTTAGCCTGAAAGATTTTCCTGCAAGCCTGAGGATCCAGCGCGTTCGCCCCCAGGCCGTACACTGTTTCAGTTGGAAACACTACGAGTTGGCCAGCTCGTATGAGTTCGCCCGCTTTCCGGAGATCCGCTTCCGTACATTCGAGGATCAAAGTAGATTGGCTCATGGGTGTGTGGGAACAATAGGGTAAATTGGTTTTTTTGGTCAAGGGGTTTGATTATTTCCCCCTGTTTGATATATTTTAGAGACGTAATGTCGAATGAAACTACACTGATTCCCCTTGCCTCTTGTATAAAGACAGAGTCTGCTCTGAAGCGGTTGCTATCGTCTGGTGAAACGGTAGTATGTGTGCACAAGCAACAGGGCAAAACCAAAAAAGTGGCATTTAAAGCTCTTTACCAGAATAATAAAGATTTTTGGCTGAATTCTCATACTAGCTGGGATTATTATATCCCCCGGTCCATAGCGGAGAACCTGCAGCTTCCCATGGATGAGGAGGTCCCACGGGTAGGAATATCCCGCGAAATGATGGATTTCTCGGACGAGATGGTAGAAGAGCTCGAAGAAACCCCTCTGGACAAAGAGGGAGAAGCAGGAACTACCAATTTTGGACCAGAATACGAAAGAATCGAGAAACTTCCCCTATCTCAGAGGATAGACCTGCTGGCTACGTTCAAGAAACGCCTCGATGAACTTGCCCAGAGGAAAACTCCCTTTACCGGCGAGCATGCAGCTGCTTTGGTAGATGCAAGCAGGGATGCAGCTCTCATCAATCGGGCGACACTGTTGGAAGCGTTGAAGTTGGGGGATGAAGAGGCAAAGCAATTCACTCAAGGGGTTGTAACAGCTACCCGGGAGATGGTGAAGTCTACCACGCGATTGATAAACGAAGAAATTTTCCAGCACGAATTAGTGAAACGATTGATCGAGCGTTCCAACGGTACCGTGGTACAACACATGACCCGCGTTTTTCTCAATGGACTGAGTTTCCTTTCCTACTACAATGAGCAGGTCCGTTCTACCAGCATAGCGAATCGAATTCGGATTCATTTTGGGAAAAAATATCATTCTTACTATAGACAACTTCTTCCTCACCTCCATCCTGAGGATGTAGTCCTGGAGCGAGTATTCTATAAAGGGATGCAGGCTGTTCCTGAGATGGATTTTCATCATTTTGCAACCGGGTTTCTTGTGCACGATATTGGAAAAGCTGAGGCAATCGAATACCATGAAGGGGAGACTGGATACAACCGGGACATCATTGTGGAACATGTAAAGGTCGGCTACCAGGCAATCATGAATAAGACGAACTACCCTCGACAGGCAGGCTTGATTGCGGGATACCACCACGAGTACTACGGCGATCCTTCAGGGTATGGGTACTTCAGAGAATACCTGGCTCAATATAGGCAGGCAAACCCTAAAGCCACACAGGATTACTGCATGACCTATGAGTTAGAGCCTATTCTGGATTACCAGGCTCTTGCCTATTTCCCTGCCAAGGTGTTGGAGATCGTGGATATCTTCGATTCATTGACCGATCCCCTTCGGGTTTATCGCAAGCCCCTGGAGTCTCAAGAAGCAGTGGATTTCATGCGAAAAGAGTTCATCGAAACGAAACTAAAGATTGATCCGATTCTGTTCGATCTTTTTGTTCATTTTTTGGAAAGGCGGTATTCCAGGTGAAGAGCGTGCCTAAAACCATCGTGCATAAATTCGTGAAGGATAGAACGGCTTACTATACCATCAATTGGTCTCCCATTATCCGTGTGGATAAGTACGATATTCAACGAACAGTGCCTGCCATGGCAGGGATTTTCGAGCTTTTTTATCGGGGAAATGATCGAAAACTCCATCTATTCCACTATGGAATCGCCTGGTTGGGGGGACTACGGGCTGTGATTCGGGAAATGACAGACCCGTTATTGATGAAGGATAGGCCAGATATCCAGCGGGTGTTGAAAGATCATGAGTGTTACTACCGGTTCGTTGTCTGTGAATCAAGAGAAGACTTAGAAGATCTATTGGCTTTCTTCGGGAAGATGAAGGGAGCCCCCCAGAAAGCCGCCTCTGGCCGGTATGATAACGTTCGCTTGAAGGAAGTTACATCCAAGCCGCAACAGTAATGGAAACCTGAGGCCGTTTAGTAAACCCGTGCGCATATTAAATGAGCCTGTGCGACTGCCACAATTTTGGCACCACTTAAGATTCTTCCTGCCTTTCTGTTACACCATCTGGCTTGGTTGGGCAAAAGAAGCTTAAGGGGCCATTCAGACAGTTCCTGATGGTGCGGGCGGGAATGGCAGCCCGTAGATCGAGCATACCCGCTTCGCTGTTTCGTAAAGATCGGTGAATTGATAGGCCTGTATTCCTAGTCGGGATGCGACCTCGATATGGATGGCAATATCGTCCAGGTACAGGATTCGATCGGCCGGCTGTCCTGTAATTCGGATAGCGTAGCGAAAGATTTCCTCTTCTGGCTTGATCAAGCCCAGGGCTCCCGATACTACCTGGTATTGGAACAACTCCTTCCAGGGGGCCGGTTCCACAATGGATCGGTAGAACCGTACAGGCATATTCGTAAGAAGGCCCACGTGAAAACCGTGATCCCGTAATGTCTGGATCCAGCGTAGGGTTGCTTCGTTCATCTGGCTCCAGCATTTGTCATCTTTTTCCACTATCAGGGGAATGTCAGAAGGATCGATGGTAGTACCTGCTTCAGTAAGGATCGCTTTCCAGTACCTTTCGGAATCCCACTCATCCCTGTCATAAAAGGGGCGGTACTTCTCGTACGCCTCCCGAATCTTAGAATAGGGAACGTGATACGATTCTGCTGTGTGTTGCAGGAATTGTGTAAGGGATCCATTGCTGGGGAGGGTAAGAACATTTCCGAAATCAAAGTAAATCGTGTGTATGCGATGGTTCGACATGAGTTCTACCTCGTTTAGAATTAGAGTGTTCGTTGCATTAATACAATAAAGTCATTAATACAATAAAGCCGCTTGCCGTTTGAAGCAATCTTCCAGAACGAGGGCAGCCATAGCCTCCACTACAGGGACAATCCGGGGGCAAATGCAAACATCGTGCCTCCCCTCGGTGCGGATGATCTGTTCGTGTCCTTCGATATCGAGGGTTTGCTGGGGGCGTCCAATGGAGGCTACCGGTTTTACAGCTATCCGGAAAAGGATCTCTTCCCCTGTACTGATTCCCCCAAGGATACCGCCTGCGTTATTGGTAAGGAACCCTTCGGCCGACATTTGATCGTTATGCTCGCTACCTCGCATATCTGCAGCCTTGAACCCTGCACCGAACTCGATGCCTTTCACCGCTCCGATGGAAAGCATCGCGTGGGCCAGGAGAGCGTCGAGCTTATCGAATACGGGCTCTCCCAGACCTGCAGGCACTCCCTTGATCCTGCATTCCACGATCCCTCCCACTGAGTCTTCCTCGGCTTTTCGTAATGCAATTACCTCCAGCATCTGTTCTGCCGCTTCCATATCGCAAGCACGGAGGGGATTCTGTTCGATCACTTCCGGATCAAAGGTATTACATTGGATACCTGCAGCCCGAACAGTGTAGGCCAGGATCTCTACACCTCTGGTTTTAAGGATTTTTTTGGCTACCGCTCCGGCTGCTACGCGGGCGGCAGTCTCTCTTCCCGAGGCCCGTCCCGAGCCCC
>CALKLC010000138.1 GCA_937991975.1 uncultured Spirochaetales bacterium
CTTCTCCTAACCACCTTGAAATATTCACTGATCACATTTCCCACGTACGCGCCGCCTCGAAGACTCACGTAGATCACATCGGGGACGAATCCAGAATGGTGAATCTTTGCAGCCAATTTCAATGCGTTGTTCCGTACCACATTGAAAGGAAGGAATTCTTTTCTCATGGATGTTCTTTATCTATAGATCCCGATGCTCATTCGTACACCGTCCCGTTCAAACACGAAGTCGATTCGGTCTTTCGATCTATCGTTCAGCTGGGCATAGAAGTGGCGAAGGTTGGTAATCTTTGTTCCGTTCATCTCCAGAATGATATCCCCGCTCTTGAGACCTGCTAAGTCGCCGGGTGTCCGTGGTTCAACGGACTGTACCAGTACCCCTTCCTTTATTTTGATATCCAGCTCTTTTCGAATTTGATCTGTTAAAGGAATAACGGTGAATCCGGGCCACAGGTTCCTGCTCTGTTCTGATATGGTCTGCTGGGTCCCTCGGGCAGTAATTACAACGGATACTGACAGTTCCTTTCCCTGTCGAATCAGAGTGAAATCCGATCGTTTCCCCACAGGAAGGTCTCCTACTTTCAAGACTAATTCATCGGAAGACTTTATGGAGGTTCCGTTCATACTGACAATAAAATCTCCAGGGAGAATTCCTCCTTTATCGGCAGGAGATCCTTTGAAAACATGGTACACAAAGGCTCCCTGCGTAGAGGGAAGCCCCATATCGGCAGCTCCTTCCTTACTGATGCCGGCAATACTTACCCCCAGCCAACCGTACTGGACAGTTCCTTTCTGGATAAGATCATCCATTGTTTTTTTGAGATTGTTGATGGGAATGGCAAAACCAAGGCCGATGCTCCCCCCTGTGGGCGAAGTAATCCAGGTGTTCACCCCAACCACTTCCCCCGCTAGATTCACCAACGCTCCCCCGGAGTTTCCCTGGTTGATCGCGGCATCGGTCTGAATAAAATCGCTTATATTCCCCTCAGGCCCCCCTTTTCTTCCGAGGGCACTGACGATTCCCGCAGTTACTGTGGATTCCAGGCCAAAGGGATTCCCTACCGCCAGTACCCAGTCACCCACCTGTAAGGTAGACGAATCCCCCAACACGGCCAGGGGAATATCTGGATCCCCTTCGAAAGAGATCACTGCGACATCCTTCCGTTCATCCCTCCCCACGAGGGATGCCTTATATTCCCTCTGGTCATGGAGACGGACGTTGATCTCCTCCGCGTTTCCGATCACATGATTATTGGTAAGTACGTAGTACTTTTGCCTCTCCTTCCGCACAATGATCCCTGACCCCAATCCCCTGTTCCGGAATTCCCGTGGAGATTTATCCTTCTCCTCCGGGTCACCAAAGAAGTAATAAAACCAGGGAAGATTCCGCGTGTCCGGCGTAGCCTGTTTCTGTACTTCCACCACATTGATCATCACCACCACAGGAAGAACCTTTGCCGCTACTGTCCGAAAAGATCCCTGCAAGCTCTGGAGGGTTCTCGTCGCTTCGGTATTGGCATCCTGGGCATAGACTTTTGTTACGGGAGCAGGCTTGGAAGAGCAGGAAAAGGAAACAAGAGCCATGGAAAATCCTACGAGGATGCCAAGGGAGACAAGGTTGAATACAAACATCCTTTTGGATGTGAAAATATTAAAAAACTTCATGGAATATAGTCCTCCTCCAGATTCTTCTAGTAACTATACACAGGATCCGAGGCTTGTAAAGCGCTTACCAGTACGTGAGCACCTCGGTTTTATCCTCCAGAATGGCAATCGTATGCTCGAAATGGGCAGACAACGACCCATCGGCAGTCCTCACTGTCCAACGATCCTCCTCGACAAATACATCATCATCCCCTGCATTGATCATCGGTTCGATAGCGAGCACCATACCAGGGACTAATCGTGGATTAGGCCCCCTTCCCACGTAGTTGGGAACCTGCGGTTCTTCGTGCGGTTGGAATCCCACCCCATGACCGCAGAACTCTCTCACTACGCCATACCCGTGGGCTTTTGCGTGCTGATACACAGCTTTGCTGATGTCATGCACCCGGTTTCCTGCAATAGCTTTCCCTATGGCCAGATCCAGACACTCCCGGGTGACTTTCAGTAAGTCTTCCGCTTCAGGATCGATGGGCCCGATGGGAATGGTAAACGCGGCGTCACTGTAGAATCCGCGGTACTCAACTCCGCAATCCAGGCTGATGATATCTCCCTTTTTCAGCTTCCGTTTGTTGGGGATCCCGTGAATTACCACATCGTTCACCGATGTACAGATGGCTGCAGGGTAATCCTGGTACCCAAGAAACGCAGGTGTAACACCTAATCGCTTACACTCCCTGCGAACGAACAGATCGATTTCTTTTGTAGTAATACCTTCCTGAACGATTGTCCGCAGGGAAGATAGCACTTCAGAAAGCAGGATACAGGATTCCTTGATTCTCTTGATTTCTTCCATTGTTTTCAATCGAATCATGATGATGGCATTTCCTTGGTTTCGAGACTTTTCCGTATTCCATCCAGAACCCCGTTGACGAATCGGTAGGAATCTTCTGTTCCAAACTCCTTGGAAAGATCTATTGCTTCATCGATTACTACGGTGGCAGGAATATCCTTCTGATAGAGAAGGCAGTATACACTCATCCGAAGGATAGAAAGGTCTACCTTCGCTACCCGTTTCAATTCCCAGTTCTCCAGATGTTCCTGAATCAATCGATCGATCTGAGGAAGATTCTGTATGGTTCCAGTTACCAGTAGGCTTGCAAACTGTCTTGCCAGGGTATTCCCTTCACCTATTCCTTCCTCTTCCCCCCAGGGAAACTGCACCAATTCTTCCAAAGAGGCGCCACCCTGTAACTCGTATGCGTATAGAGCCTGGACAGCCAGGATACGTCCCTTTCTTCTAGGACCCATGGTTACCAATTGAGGTTCTGCTCATAAATGGTAATTTCTGCTTGCTTGCGTAGTTCATCCACAAGTTCGGTAAGAGCTCTCTGGAAGGTTACTTGTTGATTCTGGACTCGAACAAGATCCTTTATCCGTTGTCGTACCGTGACTGTACTGCCAGGAAAGATCGGATCATCCAATCCTAACAGTTTGGGATCCCTCCGTTCGGTGATTTGCACGATATGGTACCCTATGTTGGAATGGATGATCCCTGATGTCTGGTTCAACTGAAGAGAGAATACCGCATCGAAGAATCCTTTTCCTAGAATAGTTTCTCGCTGGGTGTCATTCCGGGCCAGATACCCAAAATCTCCTCCCCGATACTTGGAACCTGTATCATCCGAGTACTTCAAGGCCACGTCCTTGAAGGCATTGGAGCGTAACTCTTTCAATGCCTCTTCCGCCCGTTTCAATGCAGTAGCCTTCTCTGTTTCCGATAAAGTTCGGGTGTCTATGAAGATGTGGTTGAACCGAACGAGGAGAGGATTGGTAAAATCCGTGGCATGGGCGTTGTAAATATCCCGTACCTGATCTTCCGTAGCTTCGGGAATTGCCGCAAACAGGGCCCTTTTCTTTTCTAGAATATACTTTTCCTGAATCATCCGTTGTCGCATATTGGTAATGAACTCATCCCAGCTCATGTTCAACTGGTTCTGTACCAGGAGTCGGAACTGGGCATCCGATACGGGTGCCCCTATGGAACGCTTGTAGGATTCTATACTCTGGGCAACCTCCTCATCCGTTACTCTGAAATTGTCCCTCGCTGCAGCCTGATTGATCAGGATTTCTCCAATCTTCAGGTCAAGTACCTTCTTACGTCCTTCCAACGACACTTGCTGCCGAGTTTGCTGTTCCAGAAGTTCTATATGCCTCATCAATTGTTTTTGCGTAACAATTTCCGGTTTGGTCAATTTAACCCGAGCCACAGGTTGATCGATTACCTGTGCCCGGAGGCCAAAAGTTCCTGTCAACAGAATGATAAGTCCGCAAAGGGCTGTTTTTCTCATACTCGTAACCTCTTCAACGATTCATAGATCTTGGATATTTTTTTCGAATAGTATGCCTGTTCTTTGGGGGAAAAATTGCACTCCATCAATCGATGGTAGTAGAGAAGCATCTCTTCTTTGGTGGAAACGAGGGGAAGCTTTGTTCCTGCCAGATCCCGAAGCCGATGTACCACTTCTTCGAAGAAATGCCTGAAGTACGGTTTCTTCCTTTCCCAGTCCACGATTTTCATCAAAAGGTCGAAAGCCTTTTGATACTTTCCTCTACGGTCGTATTCCTCTGCCAGGAGAAACGCGCAATCCATGAAGTCTTCCCGATCCAGGTAAAGCTCCAGGCTGAAATCAGAAAAACGGAGCAACTGCTCGTAGAGTTCCAGCGCATCCTCTTCATGATCATGGAGGAGATCGAAAAATATAAGTTTAGATTGACTGGATCGATCCCAGGCCCTACTCTTCAGGAAGGTTCGGTAATCGAAGGTATCGGTTTTCGTGTGGGTTCTGATATGTCTGTCGTACTCTCTCCGCTGGTTAGGGTCGCTCAGTACACGATAGGCTGTGATGAGAAGGTTCAACTGTTCTGTATCATGTCCCCTACCGTTTCCCTTTGCCAGATCAGGATGCAATTCCTTCGCTTTCTTTCGAAAAGAACGTTTTATATCGTCCAGGGAACAGGAAGGTTCCAACCCTAACACTTGATAATAGGTTTCCAAGATAGAACACACACTCCTAAAAAATTTGAGTTAACTATAGAAGGAATCGGGGATCCTGTCAATTTCACCCTTTTTCGATGGGGAGGTGACTTCCTAACTGTTCCGCCTGTGTTTGGGTGGAAATGATTTCAGAATACGTCAAGAACATTCCTTCCCGTTCCATGGCGTTCATCAATCGAGAAAGGGCCCGTGAAGAGGCGAATGGATGCTTTCCGATGAAGGCACAGGAGCGTTTTCCGCCAATGACACCCGCCTGGGAAAGGAATCTGCCGACGGAAGGTGGGATCTTTTTCCCAAATAGGGAAGCAGGTTCGCATCCGATGATGATGTATTCGTAGAAGGAGAGCCGCTTTTCCTTTTCCAATTCCCCATCGATCACGTCAACGTGCGCTCCACGGGATACAAGCCCCCGTGCAATCCTTTCGGATAGAGTCCTGTAGGAATCTCGATTCCTCGGTGCAAAATATACGATCGCTATCCGCATTTCCAGTTCCTTATTGTCATAGAGATTTGAACAGCCGGTCGATGTTCATCTCTTTTACAACCAGAACGGAACATTTCGCCTGGTACAATACCTCCCGGTGAGCCTCCGAGATGATATCCCGTTCTTTCCGTTCCCTCTCCCAGCCCCCCAGAAGAATCAGATCCGCATTCCGTGCTTCCGCTTCCCTGAGGATTTCCGTATAGATGGCCCCACTCCGAAGGGAGGTTTCTATTTTTACCCTTTTTTGCAACGCCAATTCCTGAATGTAATTGAGGTACCTCTTCCCATTGGCATACAGGTTTTCTTCGTATTCTTTGCTCTCATCTTCTATGAATATTTTTGTCAACACCAGCTGTCGCAAAGTGGCTGTATCCACCACATACACGGCAGTCATGGAACACTGGTACTGTTTAGCCAGAATGATCCCATACTTCGCTGCATTGATGGATGCGTCAGACCCACTCACTGCCACCACGATATTCTGGATTAAGGGTTTCATGCCATTCCCTCCCTCTTTGCTTTAAGCATTTTTTGTATGAAAAAGATTTCCCGTTCCCGTTCCTCCAGCACAGCCGTAATATAATTCACCGTCTCCGATGTGTCTGGGATTACCATCTTTTCCAGTGCATTTACCCGTCGTTGAGTCTTTTTCACTTCCTTTGCCAGGCGCCAGACCATGGTACGCACGCTTGCCAACTCGGCGATAATTCGTAGGTATTCCAAAAAAATAACCATCGTTTCATCCGTGTATGTGTAGGTATCCATCAAGGAATACTGAAGGCTTAAAGCAGGAGGTTTTACTTCGACGGACGGGAGTGTCAGACCCGCGACTTTAACACCCCGTTCCTTTACGGTAAACTCGTATCGAATCCCCTGACTGATTTCCTGGATCGTTTCCCTCCCTACCGAAA
>CALKLC010000139.1 GCA_937991975.1 uncultured Spirochaetales bacterium
CGCAGTTCCATGCCGTTTGTGGCCTGGATGGCAGCCTGGGCGCCTTCTTCTGTGGCCATTTCCACGAATCCAAACCCTCGTGCCCGGCCCGTCATTTTGTCCGTGATGATGTTCACTGAAGTGATTTCGCCATACTGAGAAAACAAGTTCTGAATCTCGGTCTCGTCGGAGCTGTAGCTCAAGTTTCCGACATACAATTTTTTCGCCATACTGAATGGTCCTCCGGGTTCTGTTTCAAACCCATTTGTTAAGAAATTGATCTGGAGTTTATCAACGATAAACCATCGTTTCGTTATCCCGGTCTTAGTTTCAGAAAGTGGTTTACCGCTTTAAGGAAGGACCTTATGCAGAACTCTTTTCCCTACACGCAGCCAGAAAACTTTAGATACCTGCTATGCAAGCCAGATAATGTAAGCTACTCTTTTAGTACGTTTATGTCAATAGTAAAGTGCGATTTTTCATACTTTTTTCTTGTAAAATTACGATTTCTCCTCACATAGTAAATGTATGAACGCAACTTTGATCACAGGTGGCAGCGGTTTCCTCGGTGCCCGGCTTGCCGCCTTGATATGGGAAAGGGAACCACAGTCGAGGCTGATTCTTACGGATCAAGCAGAGACCCCCAGGTTAGATCCCATTCGGAATAAAGTACAATTCATCAAGGGAGACTTGAGTGACCCTTCCTTCTGTAAAGGGATTCTCAGCTCCGAAGTGGAACGTGTGTTTCACCTTGCCTCCCTTGTTTCGGGCGGAGCGGAGCAAAACTTCGAACTTGGGCTCAAGGTAAACGTGTATGCTACCCTTAACCTTTTGGAGGCTTGTCGTTTACAAGGGAACAAACCCATCTTTGTCTTTACCAGTTCTATCGCCACCTTCGGTGGAAAAGACATGCCTCCCCAAGTAACAGACTGGACATTCCAGCACCCGCAGAACAGTTATGGAGTCGCCAAGGTGATCGGGGAACAGCTTTTGAACGACTACACCCGTAAAGGTTTCATCGATGGCCGGGGAGTCCGGTTTCCTGCGGTGATCGTACGGGACATCCCCAATACGGCTTTGAGCGGGTACGCAAGTAACATGATCCGGGAACCCCTTTCAGGTAACGATTATGTGTGCCCTGTTCCCAAAGATACCCGTATCCCGTTAGTAAGCATAAAAACGGCTGTTGAAACCCTCTATATGCTCGGAAGGATCGACGGTAGGCTATTGGGCGATTTCCGTACAGTGAACGGCCGGGGTATTTCCCCTTCCGCGGAGGAGATTGCACAAGCTGTTGAGGCAGTGGGGAAAAGGGTTGGTTTGAAAACCGAATCCACATCTGCCAACGAAAAAACCTGGGATGCTCCTGCCCATGCCCGGCATAAGATCGGATCAATCAGTTTCAAACCTGATCCTTCGGTAGAACCAATCATCGCTACCTGGCCAGGATCTATGCAGGCGGAACGGGCAGAAGCTCTAGGTCTGCCGGTAGATAGGGATATTCAAACGATCATCGAAGAGTACGTTACGGTATGAATCAATGCATAGGAGAAATAGTTTATGAACACAGGATACTTTCACAGAGTTCACAAAGAAACCAAAACTCGGTTCTGGATCAATAACCCTTCAGGTAGCGATCTGGAAAAAGCTATCCAGGCCGGTGCGGTCAACTGCACCACAAATCCTTCGTACTGTTCCAAACTCCTCCAGAGCGAACCCGATTACATCAAGGGGGTGATTCATAATACGGCAAAAGTCCACCGTTCCTTACCCAGCGATCAACTGGCCGTAGAGGTGATCAAGATTGTTTCCAAACGGATTCTGGATCGTTTCTACCCCTTGTACCAGGCCGGCAGCGGGAAGGAAGGGTACGTAACTATCCAGGACGATCCCCGCAAAGACTTTGATGCAGACCATACGGTGAAAGCGCACCTGGAGTTCGCCAGGTTGGGCAAGAACTTTATGGCAAAGATTCCCGTTATCGCGGGGGGATGCGAAGCGATCGAAGAACTGGTGGCACGAAACATCCCTATCTGCGCTACTGAGATCTTCTCCATTGCCCAGGCGGTTGAAATCTGTGAACGGTACGACCGGGCTTCGAAGAAAAGCGGGAATCATCCTCCCTTCTTTGTCACCCATATCACCGGCATCTTCGACCAGTACTTTGCCGAGATAGTTAAGAACGAAAAAATTTCCATCGATCCGTCGCTCCTTGCCCAGGCGGGAACGATCATAGCCCGGAAGGAGTACCGGATTCTGAAGGAACGGAATCTCCCGGGAACTCTTCTAGGTGGAGGGGCAAGGAACCTGACCCACTTTACCGAGTTTGTGGGTGGTGACTTCCACATCACCATCAACTGGAGCACGGCGGAAGAACTGATCCGGTTATACCCTCCGGTTGAAAGCCGTATCGATACTCCCACACCCAGGGAAGTCGTAGAGGAATTGGCAGCCAAACTGCCGGGATTCCGGAGAGCCTACGAAGAGGATGGGATGAAACCAGATGAGTTTGCCGATTTCGGGCCAGTGATGCTGTTTAAAACCATGTTTCTAAATGGGTACATACGGTTGTTGGACGAAATCGCAGAGGTGCGAGGGCGGGTAAGGGTCTAAGATACCTTCTGCGGCTCTCACAAGCCTTTTCAATCGCATGTTCTTCTGCTTGCCTCCGTAAAGCCCATACAAATAAAAAAAGCCGGGCAGTTACCCTACCCGGCTTGTTCGTTTGATTCAGTACTATCTTTTAATACCGATCCCGATACCCGCCGCCGCCAAATCCGCCGTGTCCTCGGGAACGATTCCCTCTGTCGCGGTTCTGCTCAAGAGCTTCGTTCACGCGAAGCTGTCGGCCGCGCAGTTCCATGCCGTTTGTGGCCTGGATGGCAGCCTGGGCGCCTTCTTCTGTGGCCATTTCCACGAATCCAAACCCTCGTGCCCGGCCCGTCA
>CALKLC010000140.1 GCA_937991975.1 uncultured Spirochaetales bacterium
CTGCTACGGAACCGATTCCAAAAGTCATGAAAAACATAAACCCATACCCTACACCCTGACGGTGCCTGGGAAGGATACGGGCAACGATCGTGTTCTGCATAGGTTGCAAGGCAAAACTGAAGAAACCAAAGCCTACCGCTCCCAGAAACAGGAAAACTCCCCGTGTAAAAGCCATAAGGAGGATGCTAAAAGCCGAGATCAGGAGGGTGAGTATGTACAGCTTTTGGGGCCGGTACCGGTCCACCAGGGCTCCTGCGATATACTGACCGGCAGCCCCAGCAATGAGGGTCACTGTGGCAAAGATTCCCCCCACCCGTACCGTATCCAGTCCTTTCAGGAACTGGGAAAATTCCTTCCCCAAATAGGTGGGCAGGAAGGTCAATACTCCTCGATTCCCCATTCCAGCCAGCGCACAGGAGAGGTAGAAAAGAACGAGGGTAACTGTGATGAGGCCTTTCTGAGGGGCAGTATCCTGAGAGGTTCCGTCCTTCGAGGAACCTTCTTTCCGGATTCCCTCTTGTGCGGTTTCCCCTCTCGTTGGTCCATCTTCTGGTTTTGCTGTTTCTTTATCCAGCCCCCCGCCCTCTGACCCTTCGTTAGATCCCTTTTTCCGCTCTACAGGTTCCATTCGATAGGAAGGAAGGGATAAGGCAAAGAAACCAATGATCAACACTCCCAATCCAAACAGGACATAGGGAGACTTCCATCCCCATCTGGATCCCAGGAAAGCGGCTACGAAGGGTACTGCAGATGTTCCAAGACTTCCTGCAATTCCATTGATCCCAAAAGCTTTTCCCCGCTCTTTGATTCCTAAACTGATGATCGTATTGGCAGCCGGATGGTAGAAGCTGCCCAGAATACCGAGAAACCCCATCAGGATCGCGAAGGGAAGGAGTTTCTGCACGAACAATACCGACACGCAGAGGATTCCAGCCCCAAACAGGTAGAGAACCAGAAGCCGGGTGGGCCCCACCCGATCAGCCAGGGCTCCGGAGGGGAATGCGCCCAATCCAAAGGTGTAGGAAAAGACGGACATTACCATTCCCAGGTGAAAATAATCGGTGCCGAATACTCCCAGGAGGAGAGGAATCAGAGGTGGAAGGGCCCCTTCGATAAGGTGCACCAACGTATGGGCCGCACTGACTACGGCGAGAGTCTTACGATCCTGTGTATCCATGGATGGCATAGTAGCAAGTTTTACTCTGCTTGACACCCCCCAAGCCTCCCATTACTCTTGGGGCTAACATTTCCCCAACGGAGGCCGTATGCCTGGCACAAGCTCGTTCCACAGTTTGCCTGAGGACTCATTCTCCTGCCTGTCTCGATTCTCCTTCGAAGGCAGAGAGTTCCTCTACCTGAGCCTTCCACTGCTATCGGCCAGGTTTCCCCAGATTCGGAGGTTTCCTTTCTCTATCCGAATTCTTTTGGAATCAGTTCTTCGATCGGAAAATGGGAAAGAAGTAACACGGAAAGATATCGAGAACTTCCTTTCTTACGATCCCACCTCTCCTTCTCCTATCGAAGTTCCTTTCAATCCGGCCCGGGTTCTTTTGCAGGATTTCACCGGAGTCCCCTGTGTGGTAGACCTGGCTGCGATGCGGGCGGCCGTAGCACGGCTCGGAGGGGATCCCGCCCGGATCAATCCCCAGATTCCCGTGGAACTGGTCATCGATCATTCTCTACAGGTGGATGTGTGGGCCCGCCCGGATGCAGCGGAAGAAAACCTCAAGATCGAATTCGAGCGGAACCGGGAACGGTACGAGTTCCTCCGGTGGGGACAGAAGGCCTTCCAGAACTTCAGGGTGATTCCTCCAGGTGGGGGAATCTGCCATCAGGTGAACCTGGAGTACCTCGCTACCCTGGTACGAACGAAGGAGGTTTCCCAGGGAGCCCTTGTGTTTCCCGACTCTGTGGTGGGGACCGATAGCCATACCCCCATGATCAACGGGTTGGGGGTGCTGGGATGGGGTGTAGGGGGAATCGAGGCAGAAGCCAACATGCTGGGCCAACCCCTCTACATGGTTGCCCCTCCTGTGGTGGCTGTACGACTCTCCGGATCCTTACCCCCTGGTGTAACTGCCACGGATCTGGTTCTGGCCTTAACACAGATGCTTCGCGCAGAAGGGGTAGTGGATAAGTTCGTGGAGTTCATAGGCCCCGGAGCCCAGTCCCTCTCCATTCCAGATCGGGCTACCCTTTCCAACATGGCTCCAGAATACGGAGCCACCGTGGGATTTTTCCCCCCCGACACTCGATCCATCCAGTACCTCAGGGATACAGGTAGACCCTCTGCCCTGGTCGAGCTGGCGGAACAGTACCTAACCCTGCAAGGGCTCCTCAGATCAGGGGATGCCGAAGAACCCCTCTATGAAAAGGTACTGGAATTGGATCTTTCCGCTATCGAACCTTCCATTGCAGGGCCCAAACGGCCGCAGGATCGAATCCCCCTTCGATCCATCCAGAAAGAATGGAAAGAAGCTTTGTTGCGGCCCGTGGAAAAACGGGGATACGGATTGACGAGGGAGGAACTCAACAAGAAAGCAGCGTTCGAAATCCCTGAAAAAGGGAAAAGGGAAATCAGTCATGGATCAGTGGTAATCGCCTCCATCACCAGTTGTACCAATACGAGTAATCCAGCAGTGATGCTTGCAGCCGGCCTTCTTGCCCGAAGGGCAGTGGAACTGGGACTGGAACCGAAACCCTGGGTAAAGACAAGCCTGGCTCCTGGATCCCGGGTAGTTACCCGATATCTGGAATCCACAGGTCTTTTACCGTACCTCGAGCGGTTGGGATTCCACGTGGTGGGATATGGATGCACTACCTGTATCGGGAACTCCGGGCCAATACCGGAGGCGATCAGTCGGGCAATCTCTGAAGGAGGGATCGTGGCCGTTTCTGTCCTTTCCGGCAACCGGAACTTCGAAGGGAGAGTTCATCCCCTAACCCGGGCCAATTTCCTTGCCTCTCCTCCTCTGGTGGTAGCCTATGCACTGGCAGGTAGAATCGACATCGATTGGGAGAAAGAACCCATTGGGTACTGTGGCATAGACAAAGCTATCTATTTGCAGGACCTCTGGCCAGAGGAAGAAGAGATTATCGCCCTGCTCAACCGTACCGCAGGGTTTTTCCGGTCCACCTACGAAGGGATCGAAACATCCAACCCCCAATGGAATGCCATCCCCCTTCGCGGAAACGTACTGTACGAGTGGGATCCCTCCAGTACCTATATTCAGGAGCCCCCCTTTTTCCAGAACCTTTCCAGAAAAGTGCATCCTATTCATCCAATCGAGAAGGCAAGAGTACTGGTGATGGCGGGGGATAGTATTACTACGGACCACATCAGCCCGGCTGGATCCATATCTCCCTCTAGCCCCGCAGGGAAATACCTGCAAGAATTAGGGGTGTCTTTAAAAGATTTCAACTCCTATGGGGCCCGTAGGGGTAACGATCGAGTGATGACCCGGGGAACCTTTGCCAATCCCCGTTTCAGAAACCTCCTCGTTCCTGGCACGGAAGGAAGTGTAACTCTGCACATCCCGAGCGGGCAAACTTCCGACATCTACTCTGTGGCCATGCGATACCAGAAGGAAGGAACCCCCACCATCATCCTGGCTGGAAAGGATTATGGGATGGGCTCCAGCCGTGACTGGGCCGCAAAGGGTGTGATGCTACTGGGAGTACGGGCTGTCATCGCCGAATCCTTCGAACGGATCCATCGAAGCAACCTCGTAGGGATGGGAGTCCTTCCCCTTCAATTCCTTCCGGGTCAGAACCGGGAAACCCTCGGATTGGACGGAACCGAACTGTACACGATTCCCATTACAGACAAAGTCAAAGCCGGGCAGGAACTCGAAGTCTCCGTTACCCCCAAAGAGGGGAAAGCGAAGAAGTTCCATGTCCTCTGTCGATTGGATAGTTCGGTAGAGGTAGAGTATTACCGAAACGGAGGGATCCTTCCCACTGTTCTACGGCGACTCCTGTTTGCCTGACCCTCTCTATTGGGAAGTGTTCAACTGCGCAAGCCACGCAGCCACTGTGGCATCGCTCGGCATCCTCCAATCCCCGCGGGGGGACAGGTTGATACTCCCTACCTTGGGACCATCGGGCACACAGGATCGTTTGTACTGTTGGCTGAAGAACCTCCGAAAGAACACTTCGAGCCATTTCCGGAGTGTAAGCTCATCGTACTGGTCCCGAAAGGCAATACCCGCGAGGAATAGGATCTTGTCTGGAGGCGCTCCATACCGAAGAAAATGGTACAGGAAAAAATCATGGAGCGCGTAGGGCCCAATGAGATCCTCGGTTTTCTGCTGGATCCTTCCATCCGAGTCAGGTGGCAACAACTCAGGAGTGATGGGAGTTGAAAGGATACGATGGAGTACTTCTCGGGTCGATCCCGGAGAGGCATGATCCGCGATCCACTGTACAAGATACCGGACCAGTGTTTTCGGAATCCCGCTATTCACCCCATACATGGACATGTGATCGCCATTGTAAGTGCACCACCCCAAAGCAAGCTCAGAGAGGTCGCCGGTTCCCACCACCAACCCCCTGTGTTTGTTAGCCAGATCCATCAGGATCTGGGTCCGTTCCCTCGCTTGCACGTTTTCATAGGTTGTGTCGTGTACCTTCGGATCATGCCCGATGTCCTCGAAATGTCTCAGACAGGATTCTCTGATATCGATCTCCCGACTACTCACCCCCAGAGAGCTCATCAATTGGAGGGCATTCTGGTAGGTGACATCGGTGGTTCCAAATCCCGGCATAGTGACAGCCAGAATCTGTTTTCGGGGGATTCCCAGAAGATCGAATGTACGTACCGTAACCAGGAGAGCCAGGGTGGAATCCAGTCCGCCCGAAATCCCAACCACCGCAGTTTCGCTCTTCGTGTGCTCCATCCGTCTGGCTAGCCCTGCGGTCTGGATAGCGAAAATTTCCTCACACCGTTCATCCCGTTCCGCTGGATTTGAAGGCACAAAGGGGAATGGATCGATCCGGCGAAGGAACGTGTAGCTCAACGACCCCGCCACGTTCTGGGGGTTTTCTATACGCTGAGATGTTTCAGCCCTTTGTTTCCGCCCCACCGGAATAGGCACGACACGATAGGGGAACCGTTGCGATGTAGTTTCCCGATCCATGAAGGGTGTCAACATCCGACGTTCTGCCTGTAACCTGTCCAGATCCACTTCCACCACTACCAATTCCAGTTCCCGGGAGAACCGCTTCCCTTCGGCCAGGATCACCCCATTCTCCGCAATGAAGGTGGATCCGCCGAATACCAGATCTGTGGTAGATTCCAGTACCCCGCTTCCTGCATACAGGTAGGCAGCCACACACCGGGCAGATTGCATCCGCACAAGATCCCTCCGATAGAGGTTCTTCCCGATCCCCTCGTTGCTGGCCGAAAGGTTACAGAGGATCAAAGCCCCTTCCCGGGATAGATCGGAACTGGGGGGGCTTACCGACCAGAGATCCTCGCAGATCTCTACCCCGAAGGAAAACCGAGGATCCTCCTCCAACCGAAACAGAAGATCCCTGCCAAAGGGCACCTCGGTATCCGCATACCGGATCCGCATCCCCTCGGTTCCTACTCCCGAAGAAAACCACCGTTCTTCATAGAACTCTTTATAGTTGGGCAGATACTGCTTTGGGATAATTCCCAGGATCTGCCCCCCTTGAATCACTACTCCTGTGTTGTACAGGCAGTTTCCCACCGGTATGGGGGCTCCCAAAATCGTAACGAGGGGTGAACCTCTGGTTTGGGTAAGAATCGAGCGGATCCCCTCTTCTGCTGCTTCCAGTAAGGCCCGTTGATGGAACAGGTCCCCACACGTGTACCCCGTCATACAGAGCTCGGGGAGTACGAGGAGCCTTGCACCCTGCTCCTCTGCTTTCTCCATTGCTTCCAGGATAAACGCCACATTGGCAGCCGGATTCGCCAGTGCCAGCCGGGGGGAAGCAACCGAAACTTTGAAGAATCCGTAACGCTCCAATCCCTTCCGTGTGCTCATGGGGTAAGTATACCATGCAGCAAGTGCCAGGGTAAGAAGGGCGACACGAATACAAAGGGGATCCAGGATGGATTCTTAAGTGGTGCCAATATTGTGGCGGCAGAGGTGAATAGTACCGCACGCCTGGCCGGGCTATAAGAAGGTGGCCGGTCTATCCCCTGCTAGCGCCGGGATTCCAGGAAGCCTTCGATCTCCGACCGGTAGGGGGCTGAAGGCTGCGCACCCATCCGGGTAACGGATATGGCAGATGCGGCAGAGGCGAATCGAACGGCATCGAGCAGTGTCCTTCCTTCCGAAAGGCTGACGGCCAGGGTACCGCAGTACACGTCTCCAGCCGCAGTAGTATCCACTGCCTGTACAGGAAAGGCTCCGATGTGAATTACCTTTCCTTCCGTTAACACACTCGATCCCTTTACTCCACGGGTCAGGATAATCGTTTCCGTACCCAGCTCATGCATCCGATACAGAGCCTCCACTACTTCTCCATCCTCTTCCGGGGGATCCATCCCTGCCAGGAATCCTGCTTCCGTCTCGTTCACCACAAGGATATCCGTTTTCGAAAACATATCCATATACGGGTACGGATGTGCAGGGGCGAAGTTCCAGATTGTCCGTACCCTGTAAGAGACTGCCAGTTCCAGCGCTCTGGCTACCGATTCCGGCGGAATTTCGTACTGCACCAATAATACGGCTGTTCGTGAAAGGAGGGGTTCAATTCTCTCTACATGCGCCGCCGTAAGGAGATAGTTCGCTCCTGGATCTGCGGCGATACAGTTGTTCCCCTCCGGGTCGATCAGAATAAGGGCTGTTCCGCAATAGGCATTCGGTATCTGTACAATGAAATCTGTTTGAATCCCATCCTTTTGAAACCCCGAAAGCATCCGGTTCGAGAGGGCGTCTCCCCCCACGGAACAAACCAGCACGACCTTGCCTCCGGATCTAGCCGCTGCCACAGCCTGATTCGCTCCCTTCCCCCCAAAGGTTTGGGAAAATCCCGATCCAGCCACTGTCTCGCCTTTTTGGGGCAGATGGGGCACCTGCATGATATAGTCTACATTCGCGCTGCCCACTACAACGATCAAGCTTCTGTCCTGTTGCGACATGCAACCTCCCTTCAACTAGATACCCAGTATATACTTTGCGGCTGTAAAGTAAATCAGCAACCCTGTTACATCCACTACCGTAGTGAGGGCAGGGCTGGCCACCACCGCAGGGTCTGCCTTCAGAAAGGCCGCCAGTAGGGGAAGGCTGGCTCCCACGACAGCCGAAGACACTACCTGGAATCCTAATGCCACCGCAATGGCCAGCCCAATTTTTTCTAAAGTAAAGCCCGGTGGAATGTAGGCCCCCTGGGACAAAAAGAGGACCTTCCCAAAAGAGAGAACCCCAAGGATCAAGCCGAGAAGCAAGCTAATTCGAAACTCCTTGAACAGGATCTTGAAAAAATCTTTGGGGCCGATTTCCCGAAGAGCCAGGGCTCGAACCACCACCGTTGCAGTCTGGCTCCCTATGTTTCCCCCTGTATCGGCCACCATCGGCATGTAGAGGGCCAGGATCATCAGGTTCATCAGGGTGTCTTCGAAGGAATGAATGACGGATCCCGATACTAACCCTAAAGCTGCCAGGGCTACGATCCACACAACCCGCCGCTTGAAGTGTTCCCACACGGGCGTTTTCATGTACCCTTCCGCCTCATGAGCCCCTGTAATGGCCATTAACTTTTCCAGATCCTCAGTCTGTTCCTGGGTGATGATATCCACCGCGTCGTCATGGGTGATGATCCCCACCAGTACCCCATGTTCATCTACCACAGGCAGAGCGATCAGGTCGTACTTCTGGATCGTTCGGGCTGCCACTTCCTGGTCTTCATCCG
>CALKLC010000141.1 GCA_937991975.1 uncultured Spirochaetales bacterium
GGAAAACCCATCCAGTAGACAGCCCAAAATCAAATACATGATAGAAAAGATCGCAATCAGCATGTACCTGGATAATCCCAGTGTGGATATGAACCGGGTAAGCTCCATCGGGATCCTTAGATACCCCACTGTTACAGAAAGGAAAGAAGCGCCGCTCACGATCAACATGATCATACAGCTCGTTTTCACCGAACCGAGAACAGCTTCCCACAATATGTTCCAGGTAATACTCCGGGAAAGAACCGCAAAGAGGATCGATCCTAACACACCTACCGCTGCAGCCTCGGTAGGAGTCGCCCATCCGGCATAGATGCTTCCCAGCACCATCACAATGAGGAACACCACCGGCAGCAACAACGGAAGAGCGCGGAGTTTATCCTTCCAGCTGACTTCTTCGGCGTCCTGGGGAGCCAGCTCAGGGGTAATCAAACAGCGGAAAAACACGTACCCACTGAAAAGGAACGCAAGGATGATGCCAGGCACTATCCCCGCAATAAACAATTTACCGATGCTCACATCCGCGAGAATCCCGTACACCAGCATCATCATACTGGGGGGGATAAGGAACCCTAGCGAGCCGGCTCCGGCGAGGGATCCGATGGAAAGAGACTTGTTGTAGCCCCGTTTTAGAAGTTCCGGAAGGGTGATCTTACCTACGGCGGCAGTAGTTGCCGCAGAGGATCCGCTTACCGCGGCAAATAGAGCACTGGCTGCAATATTCACATGGATCAGCCGTCCTGGAAGTCTATGCATCCAGGGGCTTAAACCTTTGAAGAGGTTCTCGGAAATTTTGCTCCGGAACAGGATTTCCCCCATCAGGATAAAGAGGGGCAGCGCGATCATGGTGGAGCCACTGGTGCTGTTCCATACAATATTGGAAAGGATCGTGAAAGGATTCGCAGGCGTGAACAGGGCAAGGCCCACGATTCCCACCAGGAAGAGGGAAATCCCGATCCAGATTGTCGTCCCCAGAAATAATGCCAAACTAAGAAGCATAACAGTTGAAATGGTCAGTAGTTCCACGTCTATTCTCCCTAATCCTATCACCGTCCCAGGGACGCTGCCTCGATCTTCTCTTCTTTTGAAGAAGCCGTTGGGGGTACCGGACTCAGCAGGGTACGAATTGCTTCCGCACAGAATTGAAGGAAAAGCAGGGCTGAACCCAGAGGGAGTACCGCCTGCGGGATGGCTAAGTAGGTTTCAGAGATTTGCATGGAACGGCTTTGATGCACCACCGAATCCCAGAAAAAGAGGAAAGTCGTCCAGGTGAGAATGGCACTGAATAAGGCTCCCACGAGGTATGCATACACTTCCAAGATCTTCCTTGCCCTTCCTTTGAGTACTGAAAAGAGGAACACCATGCGAATATGGGCCTTCTCTTTGAGAGTAAAGGAAAGAGCAAAGAACGTAAGGGCTGCCATCAGGTATCCACTGTACTCCTCGGTGATATAGAGTGTGCCATGGAACAACGTTCGTACGAGAATTTCTCCAAGGATCAAGATTAAGGCCCCCACAGTAAGAATCCCGGACAGGACGCCTCCTGCCCGGGACAAAGTGTCACACGTACCGATCAGTTTCTTAACCATACATTTGCTTCCCATGCCTGTAAGGACACATGCATGCCCCCACGCTATTCTTCCGCCCTATTCGCACCTATTCGCGGCCCACTTTCTTGTTGAACTCCTGCACGATCTTCCGGGCATCTTCCGGAGCGGATTTAAGCCAGTCCTCACGAATCTGTTTCGTGACTTTGGATAGATCGTTGAGGAACTCTTTGCTGGGAGGAATAGTAATGATACCGTTCTTGTTGGAGGTAGCTTCCATATCCTTATCCAGCTGGGCTACCTTGGCCCACATCAACTCCTCCATCTCTTTACCGACTTTAATCAAGATGTCCTGAGTCGCCTTATCCAGCTTCGCGAATTCTTTCAGATTCACCGTTACCAGATCGGTAGCCATGGTGACGTTGGCAGGAACATAGTATTTCAACACTTCCCAGAACTTGGCATCCACTGCTGTAGGAGTGGAGGTAAGAACTGAATCGATCACGCCCGTAGCCAGTGCGCTGTACACTTCGCTGAACGGGAGTGGATACGGGGTGCCGCCAACGGCCTGCACCACTAACGCTCCATTTTTGTCATAGGTCCGCATTTTGATCCCTTTCATATCGGCCACTGATTTGATCTCTTTCTTGGTCCAGAACCCCGCGGCTGGCCAGGGCGCGATATAGAGGATTTTTTGATTCCATTTTTCCGCAACCTTGTCGAAATAGGGGCGGGCGATGTCGTTCAGTACTTTCCCTTCCTGGAAACTCTGGATGAGGAAGGGGAGGGTCACTACCCCAAAGAGAGGCTCATCCCCCGCTACCCCGCTGGTGAGCATATCGGAAACCGGTACCAGTCCATCCCTCACAACTTTGAGGAGTTCAGGCCCTTTGTAACCCAGCGCTCCTCCGCTCTGCACGAGGATCTCTACCTTCCCCTGAGTCGCTTCCTTTACTTTTTTTGCGAACTCTTCAAGACCCACGGTATGATGGTTTGCCGGCGGCCAAACCGAATTGGCAGTCCATTTCACCGTCTGTGCTGTCTTTACTTCTGCACTTTTCTCTTTGGAGCCGCCCGCATAGAGGGAAGAAACCAGAAGAGTCAAAGCTAATCCAACAGTAACCCATCGAAGCCCCATTCTGTTTTCCATTTCCTCCTCCTCGATGTTTAATTGTATAAATATACGGTTAATTTCCCATATTCTTGCAAAAACATCAATAGGTGAAAAGAGGAAACCATATAATTACGGAAAAATAATGTCTTTATAGTCAGTTGTATTGTACAACTGTTGACAATATCAACTAATCACTCTACTATCTGACCATGGATAAGTCTTCCGCCCCCTTCCTGGAAGTGACTCGATTTCGAGAGCAGATGCGTAGACTTGAACGGATTCTTGTACTTCTCGAGCAATTCCAATCCGAGTGTTGCGGTTTATCCCTTTCTCAATGTCATGCCCTCGTTGTAATCGGTCGTTCTTCTCCCATTTCTATAGGCGACCTCGCCCTACGGTTGGGGCTGGATAAGAGTACCATCAGTCGTGTGGTGGATTCCATGGTCATCTCGGGGCATGTAAACAGACGGGAACATCCAGAGGATAGGCGTACCGTTGAACTATCCCTCACCGATACAGGTAAAGCATCCTTTGAACGCATCGAACAAGAGATGAATCGCCAATACAAAAAGGTATTGTCAGCTATTCCTGAAGCAAAACGTACTCAAGTTCTTGAAAGTATCGATATCCTGTTGACTGTTCTTACGCAAGTTCACTGTTGTGGAGGTACTACCGAATGAACTACACATCCCTCTCCGATAGATGGACCTTACGGGACTATTGGGGTGCGTTCAAGGTGCGCTGGGGGTTGGGGCGTTCATCCTACCTCATAACGCCCGGACTGTATGCACTGGGGAATCCAGGGGAAGAGGATCCAGTGTTCGTAACGGCCAACTATAAGCTCAGTGTGGATCACCTGCGCAAAGCTCTGCAGGGCAGGAACGCCTGGATTCTGGTTCTGGAGACGAAGGGAATCAACGTTTGGTGCGCCGCCGGGAAGGGTACCTTTGGAACCGAAGAGTTGATTCACCGTATTGAAACTACTGGCTTGTTTGAAAAGAAGGGAAAGCGACTTCTAATCCTACCCCAACTGGGTGCACCAGGGGTTTCCGCACCAGTAGTAGAACGGGCTACCGGATTTCGTGTGATCTACGGGCCGATTCGAGCAAAGGACCTACCCGAGTTCATCGATTCCGGGCTCAGAGCTACCGAACAGATGCGAAGGGTTACATTTTCCCTTCTAGAACGTGTCGTCCTGATCCCTGTGGAACTGACAGGCTTAATCATACCCTCCATTCTGTTGCTCTGCTTCCTTTCTCTAATTGGTGCTTTCTTAGGGTTGGCTGGCTCATTCCTCGGATCCACGACTCGTTCCTTAGTGGACTCGGTGCTTGTGTCTTTTCGAACCTTTCTCCCCATTGTGCCGGTCGCATTCCTGGGGGTAATCCTCTTCCCAATCCTCCTACCGATTCTTCCAGGGAGGGCCTTTTCTTTCAAAGGAGCGGTACTGGCTAGTTTAGGAATAGGAGCCCACCTGGGATTTCTTTATTCGCTCAACGGGGTGCTGGATACTTCTATCCTTTTTCACTTGATTCCCTATTTCTTTCTTATTGTGGCTATTGTTTCCTTTCTGGCAATGAATTTTACCGGTTCTACGCCCTTCACCTCCCTTTCTGGGGTATTGAAAGAGATGCGAATCGCCCTCCCTCTTCAAACGGTGGGTTTCCTTGTGGCCATCCTCTGGCTCTGGATCGATCTTTTCACGAAAAAGGGGGCCTTATGATTAAGCGCTTTATAGATACATATAAAACATTTCGATATTTACAAGGAGTTACGACTCTTCGTTTTTCCAGCGATCGATGCATTTCCTGTGGCCGCTGTATCGAAGTCTGCCCTCACGCCGTGTTCGGTCGACAGAACGGCAAAGTAGTCTTACAGGATCGGGACGCCTGTATGGAATGCGGTGGGTGCGCGAGAAATTGTCCCGTTTCCGCCATCGGGGTACGGCAAGGAGTTGGATGTGCCTATGCGGTGCTTGCATCGAATTTCCTCAAATTGGTTCAAAAGCCCTCCTCGAAAACTCCTTGCTGCGGGGGAGGCGGGTGTTGCGGATCCTGAAAACCAAGCAGAAAGCCTATATTTACCCCTACTGCCGGCGGAAGATTTCTCGTAAAAGAACGTCCCCTTCTTTTTTCGACTGGTGAAACTCAGTTATTCGCTTCGATCGATCCCAACCCGACAACTCTATTTTCCCCTCTGACGGCCCCCTCACGAGACCATACCTTACTTTCACCATCAGGATCCTCTCCACCGCTTCATTCAGCCTTCGCAGAGGAATTCGACCTTCGCGAACCGCGTTCACCAGGGCCTGGTGAACGCGCGGGTACTCACTCCCCAGGTACATTACCAGATCCGCCCCCGCCTCTATGGAACGAACCACTCCCTCTATCGGATCTATCGCTTGAGTGAGACTCTTCATCCTAAAATCGTCGGTCAGCACAAGCCCCTCGAAGCCCCATTGACTCCGTAAGACCTTTTGCAGGATCGAGCTCGATAGGGTGGCCGGTTCCCGCGCTCCTTCACGCGGCAACAGAACATGGGAAACCATCAGGGCTTCCAGTGCCCCCTTCTTCTGGAGGATTCGGAACGGCAGGGTGTATGGATCGGCTGAATCGGAAGGTTTCGCTTGACTTTCTGGAAGCTTTTCGTGGGGATCCCCGTTCCCAGTTCCGGGGAAATGCTTCGCTACTCCTAAAACCCCTGCCTTTTGCATCTCTTGAAGGTATATCTCACCCAGCCGAGCGGCGTGCTCGGGATCCGAAGAGAAAGCTCTTCTGGAGAGGACAGAAAGGGTTTCCTGCGTAAGGGGCTCCACAACAGGCGCCAGATTCATGGAAATTCCCAGGAGGGCGAGCTGCCTGGAAGTGAACCGATACAACTCCCGTATTGTTTCTTCGGACACCTTCGCTTTCCCGAGCTCCCGAGCATCAGGCAGATCTGTGGTTATCCCCTTCAGACGGAGCACCGTTCCTCCCTCATGATCGATCGCAACGAAGGGCACCACCCCCCGTTCTTCCCCCACCCTGCGAATCCCGTCGGTAAGATCCATCAAACCTTCTATCGAGGGGGGAATGTTGTAGGCAAAAAGGAGCACCCCTCCCACAGGTAGTGCCCGGTAACGCGAGGCAAACTGTTCCGTACACTGCTTTGTTCCCCCATAAGCAACCAGTAGAAGAGACGCGCATTGTTCTTCGATGGACATGGATGAAAGGATCGATCGTGCCGCTCGACGCTCCTCAGAATGAAATAGATCTAAGCTCGAAAAGGAGAGGCCGGGAAGCCCTGCAGATCGTATCCCCATCAACACGAATCCTGCGGCCAGCGGGATGACAGCACCCCACCTAAAGTGTATACTTTTTTGCATGTATCTATTATATGTCAAACAGATAGGTGTAAAAAGAGGTTTCCTTTCGAACTTCCCATAAACCTATCAATACAACGGCCTTTATCGTGCGTGATAGGCCTCATTCATTCGTCTTTATAGATATTCCCCGCCCTCTTCCCCCCAACCCAGCCCTTGATTTCCA
Organism: uncultured Spirochaetales bacterium; assembly: GCA_937991975.1. Taxonomy (GTDB): domain Bacteria; phylum Spirochaetota; class Spirochaetia; order DTKZ01; family DTKZ01; genus DTKZ01. The sequence continues at coordinate 6,186 of CALKLC010000141.1, forward strand.
TTATACCTTCCCCTTATAGTGCCGCGCATGAGTGTGTTCGAAATCGGGATGCTCGTCTGTTTTGGATTAGCCTGGCCAGTATCGATCTACCGGTCCCTTACCGCGCCTAAACTGACAGGGAAAAGTCTTCCATTTATGATCGTAGTGTTCATTGGATATGTATCCGGCATCCTGCACAAAGTATTCTACCTGCGTGATGGTGTACTTTACCTATACATTCTAAATGCCTTGATGGTCTTCACCGATATGGTAATCTACCTGATCCGCAAACAGAAGGGAGATGTGGAGATTCCCCCCCAGAAGAGTTAAACATCCTGCATCCATGTGAGGCTCGTATATATCGTGCGGGTTGCCCGCCCACAGGATTTGTTGTAAATTAGTAAGGTAAAACAGACCGAGTTGGAGGAATGTATGGCAGGAAAGATTCAAGAATTGGTAGATATGCTGAACAAAGCATTGGAAATGGAGCAGGCGGCTAACGTACAGTATCTCAGCATGGCCGAGTTAGTGGATGGCCTCAATGCAGAACCTATCATGGAACGGCTTCAGGAAATTGCAGGCGATGAAAGGGAACATGCGGCAAAACTCCGTACCCTTATCAACGACTATCTTGACGGCGTTCCTTCTATGGCATTAGCACCCACGAAAAAGGCATCTACCATTGAAGAAATTCTCAAGGCCAACTTGAAGGACGAGAAGGAAGCGGTGGATTACTATGCTCAGGTGCATGCGAAGATCGTAGAATTGAAGGGCGAACTCGCGTACGCGTACCATACTCTGGAACACGATGTGCGTCACATTCTCACGGAAGAACAGGAACATATCGCGGAACTGCGGCGACTCCTCGGCTGGAGCCGGGAGCAGATGCTAAAATGGTGACTCTGATCCCTTTGACGTAAACCGTTCCATCTGTACATCAAACACATAGCCCCTCTTCAGTGTCCCGGAAGAAGAGGGGCTTTGTATTTCCCTTATCTCATTCACTACTTCCCAGACGATCCTCGTTTCCTGCCGGGTAACGACGGGAACCTGTAATGTCTCGTTCCAGTAGGAAGATTGGTTCCCGCCAGATTCTTTCTTCTGCCGCCCCTTCCCTTGCTTCCATTCCCTCTGATACATGAATTGCCTGTGAGCCTGTAAACGCTCCTCGAGGATTTCCGTACTCAAGGGCTGGCAGGCGAGGATCCGTTTTCGAGCTTCCTCGATCAGTCCCGCTTCCACCTCATACCCTACCCCATTCCGTCCGGAAATGGCTGCTGCCACTAAAGTGGTCCCGGTACCCACAAAAGGATCCAGCACCCAATCCGACCTGAGGGAATACATCATGATCAACCGGTATGCCAGTTCCAGAGGAAACGCGGCACTGCGGGATCGAAGGGCAGAGACACGGTTCCCGGACGCCCGTAGTGCCTTCTGCGCCGCTTGTGCTTTCATAAAATGCTGATCCTCGTCCATAGATTGGGGCGCCCTTTTTACCTTCTGCGCCACCTCTGCCTTCGGTTCCTCCGGGGTCTGTATCGCCACTGGTTTGGCTGGTACTGCCAGTGACGCCGGTTCTACAGATGTCTTTGAAGCATCCGGCACCCTTGCTCCCCCCAGCGACCCTTCTTCTTAGGGAATCCTCGATGCCTCTGGTGTCTGTATCGCTTCTGATTCTATGGGTGCCTTCGATGCCTCCTGTGCTCTGGATGTTTCCCGCGTCTTTGCTCCCCTGCCCCACCCTGCTGACTGTCCCAGCTCCTGGCGGACCCCCGATAGATCCCAGAGATCCACGAACCACCGGTTCCGTTCTTCCCAGAAGAAGGCGCTTTCCCACCGTCGGGCTTTTTCTTCGGGCGTTCGAAACTCCCGCTTATCCCCTTTCCGGAAGATCAAGATGTACTCGTGTTCGAGGGTGACGTACGCACCAGCCGGAAACATACCCGCTCCCATGAATTTGTTCGGAGCGTTGGTAGTCTTTCGCCAGAGAATCAGAGGAAGGACAGTGAACCCCATCGCCCTGCACGCTTCCGTGATCCTGGAATGGTTACTGTATAGCTGGAACTCGCTTCCCACTGTCCGGGTGGCGTCGCCGATGTTGATACAGAGAAAACCACCCGGGCATAGGACACGGTAACATTCTTTCCACACCCGATCCAAGAGGAGGTGCATCCGTTCGAACGCTTCGTTTCCCTTTCCCTCTTCGAGTGCTTTTCCAATGGCAGCATCCTGAAGGGAAAACTGGGCATCCCACATGGCAATCATAGGATAGGGGGGTGAGGTGACGATCAGGTGTATGGATGCATCCGCCAATTCCTCCATTGTTTGGGAGGAGCGGGGATAGATATGGAGAAGACGTTTAGAACTACGCGAGGGGGAGCCGTCGTGGGAAGGGCCAGTACTGGATTCCATGCTCCTCATTAAGGAACATACTCAGGACGCATGGGAGTAAAGCACTCGATCAACTCGGAGTTCTCAAGGACCTCCGACCCATGCATCTCGTTCGAATCGAACACATACCCATCCCCTGGCCCTGCTACGAAGGAACTACCATCTTCTTTTAAGAATCGCACCTTTCCCTTGATCACAAAACCGTTTTGCACGGCTTCATGTCTATGCAGCTCGAGTTTGGAGCCCTTCTGAAGGTAGAAATAGCAAAGCATAAGGTCCTTATTGTAAGCGAGAGTGACCCGATCGATACCCGGACGCACAGGCACCTTTTTCGAAGGGTCCAGATGGGCAATGGGAACTTTTTCTAACATAGGTATCACCTCTTGTTCCTTTCCAATCTAACAAGCTCTAAAAGATATTTCCAGCCCTTTTCGAACATTCCTTCTCCTCTTAGAAAAGCC